>CAYNXU010000005.1:0-27630 GCA_964401225.1 uncultured Nitrosomonas sp. | reverse complement strand
TCGTTTAATTGATCCTCAGTATTTACCGGAACGGGTGTTTGAAAGATTAAACGAGTAAATTGTAAGCCATAAAAAAGCGGCCTACCTAAATGAAGCAGATTGGCGCGCTCAGTTAATTCCCCCCAAAACCCCGGATCCTCTTTAGCAAATGCTGCCAGCGCATCATGCAGATCAAGCAAATCACGCAAATCATCTGCCAGCTCATTGTTCTGAAATAAATTAACCGCACAGTGAAGCACCATATCGACAGGACAAAGAACCTTGTGATTAGCAGAACCGGCTGTCACCGCACTATCAAACAGCAAATGAGTATTAATTTTTACTCTGCTGGTTACGGGTGCGATCGTATGGTGAATATCCACTTCGGTTTCCCGCTCTCTGTGGATGAGCGCAGGAATCTCCTGACTCCATGCCCGGTAATAGTGCTCATCATACGCAGAGATATCCCGATGATTCCAACCTTTCTTTAATAACACTGCTTCCACTTGATCCAGATGCTCTTTCGGAACCATGATATCCAGATCGACGAAAAAACGCCCTGCTGATGAAGGGAGTTTAGCAAGCGTGTAGGCTGCCCCTTTTAAAACAATCATTGGAATCTGGGTATCTTTTAATGCCCAAGTGATTCTGTTTAATTCCCATTGCGCCTGCTGCTGAAGTTTTTTCGCTCGAATCAGGCCAGAACGTAATTGATTGGCTGCACGAACAGGGATTTTATCCAAGAGCACTCTTTTCTCAAGCTCAATTGCCAGAAAACCGAGCAGCTTAACTCTTCGAGCCAGCCGCAACAATAACTCCCATTCCGGCACGGTATATTCAACCACAGAAGCTGGTTCAATCAGCGCATTGCGCAGCAATCTGTGATGATCTGAAAAACTATGCATCACCGGTCAATTCATTCAGGGCAGTCAATACGCTATCAAAATCCGAATAGACAAGTTTATAGCACTGACATGTCTTGACGAGTTGTGTAACTGCTTTAAAACCCGCCTCGCCCAGCACTTCATAATTGAATGAATTGCTGGCTAGTAACAAAAATGCTTCAGACTGAGGCAGCGATTCAAGCTTTAAGGGCGCATCTGCAACCCATTTTGGAAAAACGATCCATTTTGCTTTTGCGGTCTCACCCATACGCTGAATACTCTCACGGGGTGGGCGAACATGCGCGACCGTACCTTTCTGGGTATTGGGTATTTCATGCCCCAACACCGCTTCGGGTAGATAGCTCTTGATGATCCCAATGGACTGATTTTTAAGCGGCATCAATCTAGGCAAAGGAAAAAAATCATCCGAGTGAGGATCCATGAGTCCAAATTCATCCGAGAACAAACGATAGCCGCGATGGACCAGTGCCGTACACAAGGTGGTTTTGCCGCTTCCTGGCCAGGCTGGCAGTAACATGACACTACCATTCCTCTCCACTACTGCAGAATGGAACATGAGCAGATGGTTTACCCGAACAGCGATCGCCAGATTGATACCCCATTCCAGTATGGCCAATGCCTGCTCAGCAGGAGAGGAAGGGAAAGGTGACTGCCCATCGATTAAAAAGTGAGCAAATGAAGAAAACGGTCGTCTCAAGGAGCATTTCGATATGACTTGCACATGAAATTCAGCAATCTCATCCTCAATTAGCTCATAATGAGCATAAAGAGAGTAAAGTTGATCGGCCAGGTGTGGAAGTATAGTGTTAACTTGCACATTAAATGGCCCCAGCCTGACTCTAAGCCCACCCCCAGAAAGCAGTGAAGCAAATTTTTCAAATGAAACCTGCTCAACGAGCACTCGTAAATCCTATTTAACTTGTTCGATTAGACCCAATTCCTCAAAACGACACAACGTTTTATCCACTTGATCGCAAAAGAAAGTATCAGGCTCCATTTGATACTGCTCAAGCAGATATCTGCAAATATCATCCGTTGATGCAGAGTGACCATCAAGGTAAGCAAGAATCTCTATCCCCATTTGATTTAGGAAATGAGTTTTCCCTGAATCCTGTTGAAATACAGTATGCTCCTCCTCCCATTCTTCTATATGTAGAGAGGATAAACCAATCCGTCGCCAAAATACTTTAATAGCCACACAAAAAAGTATTATATGTTAGTAATTCCCACCTTTGGCCCAACAGAAATCCAAGCATTACTAGAAACCAAGATCCCACCACCGCTCGGCGTGGTAAAGCATGCATTAGCTTGTGCTTGCAGATCAGGGTTACCAGATTCATCCTGAATTGGATTAACGGTCACTGTTGGATTGCTTCCGAGATCAACAGGATCAATACTTTCATGATCTCTCAATGGATCATTGATATCAGGAAGAACGCAATACAGATTCCCATTGGGATCTTTTACTGCCTCATTTAGATCAATAATTGGCCCGACAAGGTTGCTTGTTCGTGCCAACGCAGCCCCACTACTCAGTGTCATAATCACTGGGATAGCTACTGACTTTTTGAGCAAACGCCTGCGGCCCTGCTCCGGTGTAGTATCTACTAACTTTTTTTCTAAATCCGATTGTTTCTGTGATTTATCTTCTGACATTTCCTGTACTCCTCACGATATGCGGGAATTGTTTGTTCTTGCATTTCTAATCATATTAGTGATACCTGATGAGGCAGTATATCACCTCCTTATTTTTTTCAAACGCTCCCATGCAACCTATAGATAAAATTTATCCTCTATCTATTTGTATATAAGCAAGAAACATTCCACCTTTGCATATGCTAGAATTTATCAATAAAAACCAAGAACATGCAGACAATCCACCTTTCCACATTTAATACGTAGCACTGGATGTGTAAAAGATTTCGACAATGTTTTCATCCTTTAGCCCAAAAACTGTATCAAATTTGTTTACCCAGTAATGGGTGTTTTTTGGACAAACCCATACTCATCAGATAAATTCATCGTCGGCTCGGGCCCTACTTCGCATCTTGTCCTTGCCACCTGTAAATCCATTGATACAGCACTGGCAAGACAAGCAATGTCAGAGCGGTGGATGACAAAATCCCCCCAATTACTACTGTTGCTAATGGCCGCTGTACTTCCGCACCTGTACCAGTTGCCAATGCCATGGGGACAAAACCAATTGCTGCTACCATTGCCGTCATCAATACCGGTCGTAAGCGGGTAAGTGCGCCTTGCTGAACAGCATCATCCAAAGCTAGTCCCTGTTCTCGCAAGTTACGAATAAATGCCAGCATCACCAGACCATTCAATACAGCCACACCAGAGAGCGCAATAAAGCCTACGCCCGCAGAAATAGACAAGGGAATATCTCGTAACCATAACGCCATCACGCCACCCGTCAATGCAAATGGAACACCCGTGAACATCAATAGCCCATCACGGAAATTACCAAACATGGTATAGAGCAAAATCAGAATCAATCCGAGTGCGACTGGAATCACTATCTGAAGGCGTTGAGCTGCAGAAATCATTTGCTCAAACTGTCCGCCCCATGTCACCCAGTATCCGGCGGGAATTCGTATTTTTTCAGCAATCAGCGCTTCTGCTTCGCTAACGAAAGAACCAAGATCACGGCCGCGCACGTTAGCAGTCACAACCACTCTACGCTTGCCATTTTCACGACTGATTTGGTTGGGGCCCTGAACAACTTGAAAGTTTGCCACCTCACCCAGTGTCACATAAGCAGGAAGTGCTGCTGCTTGAGGTGCATTTGCAACCCCCCCTATATTTACAACAGGCACACCAATTGGCAGACGTTTAAGTGTTTCGATATCACCACGCAAATGTTCAGGCAACCGAACTTGCAGATCGAAGCGACGATCCCCCTCAAAAATAAGCCCTGCGCTGCGCCCACCCATTGCAATCGCAACAACATCCTGCACATCAGCAACATTCAACCCAAACCGCGCCATTTTAGCTCGATCCATTTGAATGAAGAGCATGGGTAATCCAGTAACTTGCTCAACCCTTACATCCGATGCGCCCGGAACAGTGCCCAGTATTTTCTCAATCTGTTCACCCAGATCAGATAATATATCCATATCGTCACCAAATACTTTTACCGCAACATCCGCACGCACACCCGATATCAACTCGTTAAAACGCATTTGTATAGGCTGAGTAAATTCATAGTTGTTACCCGGCACTTTCAGAATCATCGCTTCCATTGCAGCAATTAATTCTGCTTTAGTGCGATACGGTCCAGTCCATTCTGATTGCGGCTTAAGAATGATGAAGATATCTGCCACACTTGGCGGCATGGGATCAGTTGCAATTTCGGCAGTACCAATCTTGGAAAATACTCTGTCAACTTCAGGAAATGACTTGATGGTTTCTTCCAGTTCATTCTGCATTTCAATAGCCGTAGTCAGACTGGTACCAGGAATACGGATCGCATGCAACGCAATATCCCCTTCATTTAGACTCGGCACAAATTCACTTCCTATGCGTGTTGTCAGTAATCCTGAGAGTACCACAATGACTACGGCAATAGTGACCGTAAGTCCATGGTTACGCATTGCTGTAATCAGCATGGGTTTATAAATATGCTTCGCCCATATCATGACTGGACTCTCTTTCTCTGTGACTTTCCCAGAAAGAAAAAGCGCTATGGCTGCCGGTACAAATGTGATGGAAAGAACCATTGCTCCAAGCAGTGCTGTCACCACGGTAAAAGCCATGGGGTGAAACATTTTACCTTCCACCCCTGTCAACGCAAAAATAGGAAGATAAACGATTATGATGATCAGCTCACCATAAATCAGTACCCGACGCGCTTCTTTAGTTGCGTCGAACACCAACTCAAGGCGTTCGGAAAGGGTTAGCACACGTCCAAGCCTTCCCTGTTCATGAGCTAACCGACGAATACTATTCTCGACAATCACAATTGCCCCATCCACGATAATACCAAAATCGAGCGCTCCCAGACTCATCAGGTTAGCGCTGACATGATTAGCTACCATGCCGCTAAACGTAAACAGCATTGAAAGTGGAATAACAAACGCAGCAATTAATGCTGCGCGCAGATTTCCTAGGAACAGAAGCAGCACCACGATGACCAGCGCCGCACCTTCCAATAGATTAGTGGCCACGGTGTGGATGGTTTTGTCCACTAATGTTGTGCGGTCATAAACAGGTTTCGCAACAATTCCTTCAGGCAAATTGCGATTGATTTCAGCCAGTTTCTTGGCAGCTGCCTGAGAAACGATACGGCTATTCTCTCCGATCAGCATATGCACCGTCCCTAACACCACCTCCTTGCCGTTTTGTGTAGCTGCACCTGTGCGTAATTCCTTACCGATCAAAATATCTGCCACGTCCTTGACGCGTATCGGGATACCCTGTCGAGAGCCAAGCGTGATATTGCCAATTTCATCAAGATTGGTCACTTGACCTGGCAAACGCACAAGATATTGCTCCCCACTTTTCTCGATATACCCAGCACCGATATTGAGATTGTTAAGCCCTAAAGCAGTGACCACATCCTGAATCGTCAAACCGTAAGCAATCAGCTTTTCAGGATAAGGAGTAACATGAAACTGTTTGACGAATCCCCCTACTGAATTCACTTCAGTCACACCCTGAACCATGCGTAATTGCGGTCGTATGATCCAATCCTGAATCTCACGTAAATCAGTAGAAGTGTAGGCAGTACCATTTGGCTTGCGGGCACTTTCTTCAGCATCCACTGTCCACATAAAAATCTCCCCCAGCCCGGTAGAAATAGGACCCATCGTAGGTTCAATTCCTACCGGCAGTCTGCCTTTGGCTTCCTGGATCCGCTGACTCACCAACTGACGAGCAAAATAAATATCCGTGCCATCTTTGAATATCACTGTCACCTGAGATAAACCGTAGCGAGAAAGTGAACGGGTATAATCAAGATTGGGCAAACCCGCCATGATTGTCTCAACCGGAAAAGTAATTCGCTGCTCCACCTCAACTGGCGAATAGCCAGCTGCTACTGTATTAATTTGCACCTGAACATTAGTAATGTCAGGCACGGCATCAATCGGCAGTTTTTGGTAACTATAAATACCCGCCATGGCCATCATCAGCACTGCAGCGAGTATCAGTCCGCGATGATGGATAGATATATGTAAAATTCGTTCAAGCATTATTGCTGGCTCCGCTAAGGTAGCTGAATGAATTAGTGATCGTGGCTCGCACCAGCTTTACCCAGCTCAGCTTTGATGGCAAAGCTATTACCTGCCGCATATTTTTCTCCGGCAGATAACCCCTTGATTACTTCAACCATCGTGCCATCACTTGTACCCAGCTCTAGCGGGCGTGCCTCGAAATAGTTTCCGTAACGGCCAAATACAACCGACCAATCCCGTAATGTCTGAATCGCTTCTACCAATACCGCTACGGGCACCTGTATTTCTTCTGCCACCAATTCGGCATTGACAAACATGCCTGGTCGCCATCGCTCACCATGGTTAACCAGCTCAACTCGTGCCGTAGCAGCACGTGTTGGCCCACCAATCAACGTGGTTACATACGTGACAGTCCCTTCACCCTCCAAATCAAACGCAGTCGCTTTAATCGTCGCCAATTGTCCAACTTTAACTACATTCAAATCCTTGGGATAAACCGTGATAGCTGCCCATATTGTCGAAATATCGGCAATTGTATAAATCGCTGTGTCTTCTTTGACTGACTCCCCCAGGACAATCGCTTTGGCGGTAATGATGCCTGGAATCGGTGCACGAATCTCATAACGAGTAAGATCTTTTCCAGAATGGCTGGATTCTGGGCTTACCCCAAGCGCACGCAATCTCTCGGATGCAAGCTCCAACGTAATTTGCGCTTCCTCCCATTGCTGTTGAGCAGTGAGATACTCCTGTTTCGCAGTAATTTTTTCTTCCCACAACTGCTTTTCGCGCTCATAAGTAGTCTTCGCTAGCGCCAATCTTCTCCTTGCAACCAGGTATTGACTACGTAAATCAGCCAGCATAGGGCTTTCAATGACTGCCAAAACATCTCCTTTCTTGACATGCTGACCATGGTGACCCATGACAGCAGTAACCATTCCAGGAATACGCGGCACTACTTGTAAGATCGTGTGCTCATTAAAAATAATCTCACCAGGCAATTTGAGCGTTGGTTTAATAATTGCGGGGATAGCAGTAGCAATTTGAACACCGCTACTTTTCAATGTTTCATCTGACATTTCTACCCGAGCTTCAACCTGGCTATAACCCCATCGAAAAGTTCTGCCATTCCACTCTGCAACAATCGCCACATCAAAAGAGTGCGGCTCTTCTACCACTTGATCACCTATCAGATAATCGCCTTCAGGTATAAACCGAAATAATTGGGCGGGCGCGCCCAGTCGTGTCAATGTAATACTAACGTTGGCTTCAGTGGGCGGAATCAATTTGCCTTTACTGTAAAGATAAAGCCGAAATTGGGGAGGTACCCCTTTTTCAAAAATAGTCACTTCCACACTGAAATCATCTGTCGTAAAAAGCTTACCTCCTCTAGGACCTTGAAGTGGCTCATACGCTCCGTAGTTGCTTTTTTCATCGGAGGCCTGATCACTGGCTGACAATTCTCTTGATGCACTTTGCTTCTCATCGATCGGGTCATGGGTATCATTTTTATCCGTGATAAGAATAAGTCCACCCAAAACAATCCCTATGATGATTACGATCATAATAGGCCACCATCGTGTTTTATCCATTGCCTACTCCTTATATTTCTCGTTATCGTCAGAATGATGCATACTGGTCATATCTGATAGCTCATCGATCGGTGCAGCGATTAAACGCTCAATTTCATTAATCAAGCGTTGATAATTAGCAAGCGCACGCACGTACAAAACCCGATTCTGAAACAAGGCACGCTGGGCATCGAGCATCTCTAGAAAACTAAATCTTCCCAGTTCATATCCTCTATTCGCCACCTCAAAAGCACTTCTGGCACCGGGCAACACTTCATCATGCAACAACTTGATTTCGTTGTGCGCTGCCAGTAAAGCCTGATAAGCACGCGTTAACTCCGTTCTGAGCAACAAGTCAAATGTCATCTGCTCATCTCTGGCTTTGTTCAATCGTTGGTAAGCTTCTTGCAAATTACCTTGATTCCGGTCAAGTAGCGGAATCGGTATGGATAAATTCACAACGGCGGTCGTATCTTCTGATACCAGGTATCGCCTTAATCCACCTCCCAGCGTTACATCGGGAATACGCCGTGACTTCTCCAGCTCAATAATCGCCTTACGATGCTCGATATTTTTGACGCTACGCTGAGCCAAAGGGTTATTTAGAATATGGCGCTCAAGCACATCATAGTCGGGAATCAAAACAGTCGACTCAAGATCTCCCAGTACTTTACCAAATTGTGGTATGGCGCTACCCCATAAGAGTGACAATTGTATCCGTGCGGAAGCAAGATCCCGTCTTGCTTGCTCGAGTTCAATACTTGCTGTTGAAAGTGCAACTTTGGATCGTGTTTCCTCAATTGGGGGGGCCTTCCCTGACTCAACCCGCTTATATGCTGAATCGACGACTTTCTGTGTCAGTTGCAAAGTTTCCTCAGCCACCCGCACACGCTCTTGACCAGCCAAAACATCAATAAAAGTATTAGCCGTCCTTGAAATCAACTCCAGTCTTTTAACTTCATAACTTTTATCGGCCAGATCCTGGCCTAAGGATGCAACGTTCATCCGGGCATTCCGCTTTCCTCCAAGCTCAATCAACTGACTGATACGAAAAGTCACAAATCGTTGAAGCGTGGAGTTGGGAGAATTGATATCTTCTGCTTCAACAGTAAACTCAGGATTTCTAAATTTACTTGCCTGAAGCTTAGTTCCTTCAAAAGCTAGTATCTCTTTGAAAAAGGATGCAAGCTCGGGATTGTTTTGCAACATGAGCTGCAATACATCGCGCAAGGTCAAGTTGATTTCTTCATCAGGCGGTAACGGCTCGACATGCTTCAAAGATTGAATGACATCTGTATCTAATGAACCAGAACTCGCCATCACCTGAAATGGGCAATTAAAAACCGCAAAAAAAACCAGCATCAAGGTTTGTATTGCATGTAGCAAAAAAAACTGTCGTTTAAAATTCATAGCATCCATACCCCGTAAAAACATCCCATTTATATAGCTTATGCTGATAATAACGAGTAGATGATTAGCATTATTAAATCGCACTGGATGCGCCAGGCGCATCACCTGCGACTTGAGATAGGATAGGCTTAGCATCCAAACCAAAAGCGAGGTGCTACTCTATCGCTTGCACCATCCAGGGATTCAGCTAACTGATGTCGTACTAGGTGGTTGTCCGAGAATAGACTGATCTACTGCGAACGAACCTGATTGGCCGGATTTTCCGATTATTTTCGTTAAATAGAACGACTATTCGCCTCAAATAATCGAAAAATCCTGCTCAACCAGCCTCGCCCTCGCTACGATCGCTATTCTCGGACAGCCTCCTAGGAAATGTTTCGGGGAGGACGGAAAAGAGAATCCGGAATCGACTCAAGAACAATGGTCGATGCAAATACTGCCAAGGTTCCTGCCTCAGCAACTGGAGCCATTAGCAAAAAAGATGAATTCAAGAAAAAAGGTTGATATTGCCCGGCCGCATGCAGGCATAAATGTGTTGCAGCATCCAACTCACCATTGTCACCAAGCGCATGATGCAAATCGAGATGCTTTTGAGGATCAGCAGAAAACAACGTGGCAAAGTAATGGTGCTCCAATTCATGAGCGATAACTTTATCATTGAATGCCCACCCTAATGTATTTGTGAGCATACTCACGAAAAATATCAGGATGACGGAATTAACTGCTAATCGTCTTCGCATATTCGATATCTTATCTCTACCACTTAACTATGATGTTTACCGCTTTTGTCCGTACTATCAAAGGCCATCAGACTAAATGATCATTGCACGCCTGTAAAGAAAAGTTTAAAGGATCTCCACGTTCTCCTCCATGAGCATTCCTACTAAAGCAATAAGCGGCAGCCCGATTAATGCATTCGGATCCTCGCCCCGCATCCGTTCGATCAATGCAATCCCAAGCCCTTCAGATTTAGCACTGCCTGCACAATGATAAGGCTGCTCTTTGGAAAGATAGCGCTCAATCTGCTGATCACTTAACTCACGAAATTTAACATAATAGGGAATAAGTCTAGCTTGCAATCGATGAGTACGGCTATTCAGTAAACACAAAGCCGTACAAAAAACAACTTCTTTACCACGCATAAAACGTAACTGATTGACAGCATTAGCGTGGTTTAGGGGCTTACCTAATTGAATACCCTCCAACACAGCCACCTGATCTGCTGTGATAATGAGCGCATCTTTATGTATAGCAGCAATGGCATGTGCTTTAGCTTCAGCTAGGCGGCATGCAGTAGCTTCAGGCAGTTCGCCTGTCAAAGGGGTTTCATCAATTTCCGGACTTATTGTTTCAAAAGAGAGTCCTAGACGTTCAAGCAGTTCGCGACGATATAAAGAGCTGGACCCCAAAATAAGTCTTGGGTGAACATACTGTATTTTCAAAATGTTATAATACCCACAATAAATTTTGACACTGAATTATAATAAATATAGGATGTAAAATTTATGTCCAAACGATTCGTCATAGATTCTCTCAATTTTGTCCGCAATGCCAGCGTACATCATGGTAGAATTCTGCCCGCTGAATTAGAACGTTTACATGAATATTTGTCGGATCATACCGGAGAACTCGTTTATTCGATAAGTGGCGTTCTTGATGAAAAAGGCAGGCCGATGCTCAAAATAGCAATTGCCGGGACGATTAATCTTGAATGCCAACGCTGTCTCGATAGGTTGGAACATAGCCTTAAAGTGCAGACCAATTTGCTAATAGCAAGAAATGAAGATGAATTCTCATATTACGACGAAGATAACTCGATGGATGTTATTTTAGCATCTCCCAATATGGACACACTAACTCTCATTGAAGATGAACTCATTCTCAGCTTACCAATTTCCCCTCGTCATCGGGAGGGCGAGTGCTCAATAAACAACGTTACTGTCAGTATTTCAGAAATAGATAATTAAGAAACATCCATTTGCTTTACTAGAGTTAGCAAAGAAACAAACAAACCCACTAAAGTTTAATTTTGGAGTCAATATAATTATGGCTGTTCAACAAAACAAAAAATCCCCATCTAAGCGCGGCATGCATCGTTCTCACGATTTTCTGACCAATCCACCATTAGCTATAGAACCCACCACAGGGGAAGTACATCTACGCCATCATATCAGCCCGAATGGGTATTATCGCGGCAAAAAAATCATTAAAACCAAAAACGACGAATAATAACTTTCATATTTCCGCTTCTGATTTCATTGCATACCAACCCACAGCAGTCATAGCACGTTATCAAGAGTAGCCTTAAGTGAATATCACTGTAGCGATTGATTGTATGGGCGGTGATCACGGCCCACATGTCACAGTCCCTTCGGCGGCCGAGTATCTGCTCAATGACCCCGAGGTAGATATTATCTTGGTCGGCATTCCTGATGCTATCGAAGCTGAATTACGCGCTATCAACAGACCTCTTGGCACACGCATACGTTTACATGCCGCAAGTGAAGTCGTTAATATGGACGAACCTCCCGCACTCGCCCTGCGAAACAAAAAAAACTCTTCCATGCGCGTTGCGATTAATTTAGTTAAAAATGGAGAAGCGCAAGCATGTGTCAGCGCTGGCAATACAGGCGCACTATTAGCAACCTCCCGATTTGTTCTAAAAACTATTTCCGGAATAGATAGGCCCGCACTTGCTGTTGTTTTACCTACTATCATGGGTCACACCTACATATTAGATTTAGGTGCAAACGTCAATTGCACTGCTGAACATCTACTACAATTTGGTATGATGGGCGCAACGCTAGTATCAACCATTGAAAATAAAAAAAACCCTAGTATCGGTTTGTTAAATATAGGCGAGGAAGATATCAAGGGAAATGAAGTGGTAAAGCAAGCTGCCGAGCTATTGCGAGATAGTGGGCTGAATTTCTATGGAAATATTGAAGGTGATGATATTTATAAAGGAACAACAGATGTTGTGGTCTGTGATGGCTTTGTTGGCAATGTAGCCTTAAAAACATCAGAAGGTGTGGCGCAAATGCTGGCAACTTTCTTACGCCAAGAATTTAAACGTAACCTATTCACAAGACTGACGGGAATTATAGCGCTACCCGTCATTAACGCCTTCAAACAACGAGTTGATCATCGCCAATATAACGGCGCCAGTCTACTTGGGTTACGTGGAATTGTTATCAAAAGCCATGGATCTGCTGACAAATATGCATTCTGTGCTGCCATTAAACGGGCAGCCGATGAGGTACGCGGAGGAATGTTGCGCCACATCAGTGAGCATGTAACAGAATTACAGCATCATATCAAAAAAAATAAAATTAACCCCACCTCTGTCGAATGAAGAAAATGTATTCAAGAATTACCGGAACGGGTAGCTATTTGCCCGAGAAGATTCTAACCAACCTTGATCTTGAACGCATAGTTGATACTAGCGATGAATGGATACGCACCCGCACCGGTATCGTCCAGCGACACATCGCGGCAGACAATCAAATGGCAAGCGACCTTGCACTTGAAGCAAGTCGCCAGGCGATAGATGCAGCAGGCATTAAAGCCCGGGAGATTGATCTGATCATTCTGGCAACGACCACTCCGGATATGATTTTCCCCAGCACTGCTTGTATTCTGCAAGATAAACTTGGCATTAGTGATGGCCCCGCATTTGATGTGCAGGCAGTCTGTAGTGGCTTTATTTATGCACTGGCTACGGCTGATATGTTTATTAGTTCAGGAAAATGCCGGAATGCACTGGTTGTAGGAACCGAAGTATATTCGCGTATTCTTGACTGGACAGACCGCAGTACTTGCGTTTTATTTGGTGACGGTGCCGGCGCGGTGGTGTTAACACAAAGCGATCAACCCGGCATACTTTCAAGCCACCTACATGCCAATGGAAGCTATAATAAAGTACTTGCAGCACCGGGCAATATCTGTGGCGGCAAGATACAAGGCACCCCATTTATTACGATGGAAGGCAATGCTGTATTCAAATTTGCCGTCAAAGTACTTGAAGAAGCAGTCACTGAAGCCGTCACAGCCAATGATTTACAAGCAGCTGATATTGATTGGCTGATTCCACACCAAGCTAACATTCGCATTATTAAATCAACAGCCAAGAAACTTGGAATACCCATGAAAAAAGTGGTTACAACTGTTGACCAACATGGCAATACTTCTGCCGCCTCTGTTCCACTCGCCTTGGACATCGCGGTACGTGATGGACGCATCAAACCTGATCAATGCGTTTTGCTAGAAGGTGTAGGAGGTGGTTTTACTTGGGGTTCAGTTCTGTTACGCTGGTAATCACTATGAAAACCGCATTTGTTTTTCCGGGACAAGGGTCGCAATCAATCGGCATGATGAAAAATTATGCCGGTTTACCATCGATTCAAGACACATTTCTTGAAGCAACCGATATTCTCAAGCAAGATTTTTGGACTTTAATTGACCAGGGCCCGGTCGACGTTCTTAATCAAACAGTTAATACGCAACCGGTCATGCTGATAGCAGGAATTGCTGTATATCGCGCATGGGAAAAGATGGGAGGAAGGACACCAGATTATCTGGCCGGTCATAGCCTGGGGGAATATACAGCGCTCGTGGCATCAAAAGCTTTGACTTTCTCAGACGCACTTAAACTGGTTCGTTATCGCGCAGAAGTCATGCAAGCATGTGTGCCTGAGGGTACGGGTGGCATGGCAGCAATCGTAGGATTGGATGATAATGAGGTACATGCCATTTGCGCAGAGATCATGAGAGATTTCACAGGAGAATCATTGGAACCGGCTAACTTCAACTCACCGGGTCAAGTCGTTATCGCCGGGCATAAAATTGCAATAGAACGTGCGTTAGAATTAGCCAAAACAAAAGGCGCAAAATTAACCGTAATGTTGCCGATGAGCATTCCTTCTCACTGCTCGCTCATGAGACCCGCTGCAGAAAAGATGAGTCAATTGCTCGAACAGATTTCATTTCAAGCACCGACTATCCCAATTTTGCACAACGTAGATATCCAACAACACCGCGATGCTGCGTCTATCAGAGCAATATTGGCCCAGCAGCTCTATCGTCCCGTACGATGGGTAGAAACTATTCGCGCTTTTGCCTCCGCGAGCATTGATCATGTCATCGAATGCGGACCAGGTAAAGTGCTGACCGGATTAACAAAGCGTATCGATAAAAAATTAAACAGCATATCGTTAGTAGATAACAATGCGCTCGAACATACAATCGATGTATTGAAATGAAATGTAATCACCCTACGTATCAAATGGAGAAATCATGTTAGATACACACATAGCCTTGGTTACAGGCGCGAGCCGAGGAATTGGGCAAGCTATTGCCCTTGAGCTAGGTAAACATGGGGCTATTGTGATAGGTACATCAACAACTGATAATGGCGCCAAGAGCATTGATCAGTACCTAAAAGCGTCTCAAATAAAAGGAATGGGGTTGGCAATGGATGTCAACAACCTAACTCAAATAAACAGCAGCATTGAAATCATACGTAAAACATTTGGTGAAATTAGTATATTGATCAATAATGCTGGAATTACACGCGACAATTTACTCGCTAGAATGAAAGATGAAGAATGGGATGAAATTATGGAAACTAACTTAAAATCCATATTCTACCTAAGTCGTGCTGTGCTACGCTCGATGATGAAAGCGCGCTCTGGACGCATCATCAACATTTCATCAGTCGTAGGAATAACAGGCAATCCTGGACAAACAAATTATGCCGCAGCGAAGGCTGGCATGATTGGTTTCAGCAAATCATTGGCGCGGGAAGTTGGAAGTCGAAACATTACAATTAATTGCGTCGCACCCGGATTTATCGACACGGATATGACACGATCGCTTACCGCCGAGCAGCAGCAAAATCTAATCCAACATATTCCACTAGGAAGATTGGGGCATCCTGCTGAGGTAGCATCGGCAGTGGCCTTTTTGGCTTCTCCAGCAGCAAGCTATATTACGGGTACGACTTTACACATAAATGGTGGAATGTATATGGATTAGTTAAATTGAGTTTTTTAAAGAAACCTTTCCGAATTTCAGCTATAACTCATATGCTGATAACTATTCTTAACAAGAAGTTCTGTAAAGAGTAGATTTGAAAGTAGGAGAGGCGTTAGTTTTGTTAGTACAGGAAATTTGTTAGAATAGTTAAGATTTTCTCACGCAGAAAGGATAGGTGCATAGATGGAAAATACAGATATAGAGCAACGCATCAAAAAAATTGTAGCTGAACAATTAGGTGTTAATGAAGCCGATGTTAAAAATGAATCCTCATTTGTAAATGACCTAGGCGCTGATTCGCTTGATACTGTAGAGCTTGTCATGGCGTTGGAAGAAGAATTTGAATGCGAGATTCCTGACGAACAAGCTGAAAAGATCAATACCGTTCAAGAAGCAATCGATTACGTCAATCAGCATACATCCCACTAACTTTTCTTCTATTTTTTTATCTACTGGAGTCTTTTTTTGTCCAAACGCAGGATAGCTGTTACAGGCCTGGGAATTATCTCGCCTGTCGGCAATAATGTAGCTGATGCTTGGCAAAACATTATTGCTGGAAAATCTGGCATTACTCGAATCACTCGCTTTGATGCCTCGCCTTTTTCTTCACAAATTGCTGGTGAGGTTAAAAATTTCGAGATTACGGAATATCTCTCCGCTAAGGAAGCAAGGCGAATGGATATCTTTATTCATTACGGCATGGCAGCAGCAATCCAAGCAATTAAAGACGCAGGTATTGAAGATCTAGGCAGTCTTGATCCTGAGCGTATTGGCGTTAATATTGGATCTGGCATTGGAGGATTGCCAATGATTGAAGATACCGATAGCGCTTATCATGCAGGGGGTCCGCGTAAAATCTCGCCATTTTTTATACCCAGCACTATCATCAACATGATATCCGGCAATTTGTCCATCATGTTTGGGTACAAAGGTCCCAATTTAGCTATTGTGACAGCTTGCACTACCTCAACTCATACTATAGGCAGTTCAGCACGCATGATCGAGTATGGCGATGCAGATATAATGGTTTGTGGTGGCGCTGAATCATGCGTTACTCCACTTTCCATAGGTGGGTTTTCTGCAGCACGTGCACTATCAGCACGCAATGATGATCCAACTGCAGCCAGTCGTCCTTGGGATAAGGATCGGGATGGCTTTGTATTAGGTGAAGGTGCTGGTATTCTAGTCCTGGAAGAAATGGAGCATGCGAAACGGCGTAATGCAAAAATATATGCAGAACTCATTGGATTCGGCATGAGTGCAGACGCACATCACATGACAGCCCCCTGTGAAGATGGTGAAGGCGCAGCACGGTGTATGTTAAATGCGCTTAAAGCTGCGAACGTCGCCCCTAATGACGTCAATTATGTTAATGCGCACGGAACATCCACACCTTTGGGCGATATTGCTGAAACAATCGCAATAAAACGCTGTTTTGGCGATCATGCCAAAGACCTTGTTATCAATTCCACGAAATCAATGACTGGGCATTTGTTAGGCGCTGCCGGGGGAATTGAAGCACTATTTTCTGTATTGACGCTACACCATCAGATCGTACCCCCCACCATCAATCTTTTAGAACCAGATCCAGAATGTGACTTGGACTATGTTCCTAATACTGCCAGGGATATGGAAATCAATATTGCAATATCTAATTCTTTTGGATTTGGAGGAACTAACGGTACCCTGGCATTCCGTAAAATTTAGCTATATATTTGGCGTATGTGGATACTAAAGCGCCTATTACAGAGACTGAGGCTTCTTTTTTTATTTATCTTTCTTAGTATCTTTCTCTCTATAGGCTGGTTTTATTATCTTGTTAATGCCACCATCAAATTACCATCGGTTCCCTATGAATTTTCGATTGAATTAGGAAGTAACTTAACAAGTATTTCTCATCAATTAGCCACAAACAATCTACTCCCCAATGCCTGGTCTTTTATTCTGTTATCAAAAATGCTGGGCTATGAATCATCCATTAAAGCGGGTGACTACGTGCTTGTTGAAAATATTTCACCCACGCAATTATTGGAGTACCTTGTTAAAGGTGATGCAAAACAAAATGAGATCCGTTTCATCGAAGGTTGGACATTTTCACAGATTAGGGAAGCACTTTACCAACATCCAGAAATTCAGCACAACACACTCAGTCTTAGTGAGCAAGAGATTTTGCAACTGATTGGCGCCAATGAATTAAGGGCGGAAGGTCTTTTTTTTCCTGATACCTATTTTTTCTTAAAAAATAGTAGTGATATCAGCGTACTAAAGCGCGCTTATCAAAAAATGCAAAAACGTCTTGCGGACGCATGGTCTTCCCGTAAGGAATCTCTTCCACTCGAATCTGAATATGAGGCATTGATTCTAGCTTCAATCATTGAAAAAGAAACAGGCAAGGATAGTGATCGTGACCTCATTGCAGGTGTATTAATTAATCGTCTACGTTTAGGCATGAGACTCCAAGTCGATCCAACCGTTATCTACGGGATAGGTAACAAATTTGATGGCAATTTACGTAAACAAGATTTGCGTACTGATCAAGAATACAATACTTACACTCGGCATGGTCTCCCTCCCTCGCCTATCGCTATGCCAGGACTTGCCTCAATCCGGGCAGCTCTCAATCCAGCAGATACTGATGCGCTCTACTTTGTTGCAAAGGGAAATGGTGAATCGCATTTCTCAACTAATCTGCGAGACCATAACCGTGCTGTACAAAAATATCAAAAACGACAGTAATCAAGCAATGCATCATACCTTTCAATTCATGTAATCTTACAAAATTAAATAATGCAGTTTTCCATTGTCATCCCTACGCTAAACGAATCAGAAAATATTGATTTACTGCTAACACGTTTACTTGCGCTTGATTTACAGCAGGGGAGTTTTGAAGTTATTTTTGTTGATGACGGATCTAAGGATGGCACTCGAGATAAAATACGCACATGGGAAGCTCGCAATCAAAATATTCATCTAGTAGAGAGATGTGCAAAACCTGATCTGACGGCATCAATTTTGGCAGGTGTAGCCGTTGCCAAAAGTGATGTAATTGTCGTAATGGATGCCGATTTAAGCCACTCACCTGAGCAAGTGCCCGCGATTGTAGCCCCTGTCCTTGATGGAAACCAGGATATCGCCATAGGTAGTCGATATGTTCCAGGTGGAAGCACGCAAGGCTGGCCTTTGCATCGACAATGGTTGTCACGTATGGGTGGTTTGCTTGCACGGTCAATTTGTGATGTCAATGATGCAACCTCTGGTTTTTTTGCATTCCGCCGTGCACTTATCACCAATATACCGGAAAGCGCACGCGGATATAAAATACTTCTTGAGTTACTGATGTCTGGCCAGCAGAAACTTAGGGTCATAGAAGTCCCCATTTGCTTTCATGATCGAACCCATGGCACTTCAAAACTTGCCCTTTCGCATCATCTAATTTATTTACAGCGGCTCATTACACTTGCTGGTGGCACAGTATCAATTGGTACGGCTAGCCGCTTTGCAATTGTTGGTTTTTTTGGTGTTTTTGTCGATGCCCTCGTATTTCAATGGATGATGAGTTGGAATACTGGACTCTCATTAGCGCATATTACGAGCTTTCTAGCAGCGGTTACTATCAATTACACACTTAACTCTAAGTGGTCATTTCGGTCGCATAGCGAAGGCCGTCTAACTTTGCATCAGTTTGGCCGATTCTTAATTGTTGGATTATTTGCGCTGCTTCTGCGTGGCGGTGTACTCGCGCTACTTGTTTATGCTTGGCAAATACCCGCGGGATTAGCAATATTTCCAGCAATCGCCGCAACAGCTGTCATCAATTATCTTGGATCTGCATTTTATGTTTTCCAGAAAGACATAGATCGCCCATCTCTTGATATACGTTGGCGGGTCGCTGCTGTAGGAATTGTCCTTTTTGTATTTTTACTGCGCCTTGTATATCTTGGACTAGCGCAACTCATTCCTGATGAAGCTTATTACTGGCAATACGCTCAGCATATGGATTTGAGTTTCTATGATCATCCTCCCATGGTTGCCTGGATTATCTGGCTAGGCACTACAATTATCGGCCAGAACGAATTTGGTGTAAGGATCGGTGCCTTTATATGCGGCTTAATAACTATGGGTTATCTATATGCCCTTGCGCGTAACTTATACAGCAAATCAACCGGTATGCGTGCAATCATGCTCCTTTCTGTCTTACCGTTCGGTTTTGTTTCTGGCTTAGTCATGACGCCCGATGCACCATTGATCGCTGCCTGGGCTGCTACTTTATACTACATGGAACGTGCTCTGGTAGCTGGTCAGCGCATTGCTTGGCTAGGCATGGGTATTGCTTTTGGTTTAGGTTTATTATCCAAATATACGCTTGGTTTATTAGGTATCGCCGCTTTAGTCTTTGTCATCTTAGATCCAACTGCACGTCGCTGGATGTGTCGACCTCACCCTTATCTAGCGGCAATACTCGCTTTATTACTGTTCTCACCTGTTATCATTTGGAATTTTGAAAATAACTGGGTTTCATTCCTATTTCAGACTGAAAGACTGGGAGGAGGTGGACATGCTTTCTCCGTTCATTATTTGCTCATTTATATCGCAATTATTTTAACGCCAATCGGTTTATATGCTGCTACTCAAGCGCTACGATATACATTCAGTAATAATCAGAATAATAGTGAATTTGAGCGCAGGCGAAATTTATTTGTACTGATATTTACGGGAATACCACTATTAATTTTCTTAAGTATCAGTACCTTTGATACCCCTCGATTTCATTGGACCAGCCCCATCTGGCTTGCCATTTTACCCTCTGTTGCATGGATGATGGGACATGATAGCTCCTCTCTATATGCGCTATCCAGCCGTCTGCGCGCAGCATGGCAGCCGACTATTATCACTTTATTGCTTGCATATGCATTTGTGCTGCATTACGTTGTGCTCGGTATTCCGGGAGTACCCTATCAGCTTATTAACGAGCATTATTTTTGGAAGGAAGCAACGACTGAAGTTGAAAAGATAGCTGAGAGAATTCAATCTGAGACGGGGAAAGCGCCGATTGTAGTAGGCATGAGTAAATGGTCAGTTGCGAGTGCGTTGTCTTTCTACAATAAAAATAGCTACAGCATGGATATCCGTTCACGGAATATGTTTGGAGAAAGTGGTGCTATGTACGATTTCTGGTTTCCATCACAACCATCCACTGACCGCCCTATTCTCTTAGTGGGAATGAAACACCATACACTTGAACGTGATCGAGAAGGCAACCAAATTGACCGTATGCTTCATCTACCTGGCCCTGTACACTATATAACAGTGACACGGGATGATGGCACACCCCTACGTCGTTTGTATTATCGTGCAGCACAGGGGTATTATGGTGACACTATTTCAAAGCACGCCAATAATACACAATAAGAGGCAGTGCGGAGATTTTCTTGCAAACCATTTCACTACATTTTAGTGGCTATGCTTAAGCAAGCTTTCAACCAACCAAATAGAGCCAATTCCCAAACTAATTAGTACTACTTGCTGAATTGTCGCTGTCATCTCAGGCCGCTTATGCAAACCGGGAATCAGATCCGCCATAGCCACATAAATCATGCATGCCGTTGCAATTGCCAGCATTGGCAAGACAAGATAATTGAGTTGATGTAGTAAAAAATAAGCAAGTACTCCTCCTACCAAAGTTGCAGCACTCGATAATAAATTAAGCAAAAGCGCATGTGTACGACTGTAGCCAGAATTGAGTAGAATGATAAAATCCCCTGCTTCCTGGGGGACTTCATGGGCAATAATTGCAATAGCGGTAACAATGCCAAGCTGCACATCAACCATAAAAGCTGCTGCAATCAGTATACCATCCACAAAATTATGAAACGTATCTCCCAATGTGATCATCATACCGCTACGTCCATAATCGCCTTGGGTTTTGTAAATAGAATGATCATGTTCAAGATCATGCACTTCACATTCATCCATATGGCAGTGTCTCCACAGTACGAGTTTTTCCAGGATAAAGAAAACGAGTATGCCAAGCAGAACTATGATTGTTATTTGCCTAGGATCTTCTGAAAGCTCGAGAGCTTCGGGGAGGGTATTTAAGAAGGCCGCTCCAAGTAGCGCTCCGATTGCGTATGAGACCAGCATAGATATCCAAGAGCTGCGGGTGTTCAAGGTCAATAGCGCCGCAAACAATATACTCAGCAAACCACCAAACAGGCCAGCCAGAATGATCCAAGTCAGAGTCGACATATAATATTTATTTAGATAATTATGAAAATAAGCACATCTGTAGTGTATTTGGCACTGTCCGCTCAAGGATAAAAATCTCTTTTACTTAGCGTGCGAAAGTGCGTAACTAAAATAGAGAAGTAATCGGCCCGACGCCGTAAATTGTACCGAAGATACACAACGTAGCACGCTGAAAAAGGAAATGGCACTCGTTGTTAATGATAGTTTTTCTTGATAATATCTTAATAGATCAGTTACTTCTCCGGCATTTCTTGAGAGCTCTAGTACTTTACTACCACACCCAGCAAAGGTAATTTATTTTTTAGCAGCGAATTGATTCAAAATATACACACTGTATCAAGATCGCTTTTGTACTTACCATATCAGCTGCTTTGCTTCCTTTTGGCCGTCACATCTGTTAACCAGATCAATGCAGCCATTCTGCCCGTTTTACCATCCCGACGATAAGAATAGAATCGTTCAGGATTACTATAAGTACATTCATACCCACCATATACTCTGGTAACACCAACGCTCATAAGTCGCTGCCGGGCCAAGGCAAATAGATCAACAAACCATTTTTTATCGTTATGTCCAGCAACAAACGCATTGCTGGATTTACTATCATATTTCAAAAAGGCTTCCCGCACTTCTTCCCCGATTTCAAAATGCTTGGGGCCAATTGCGGGACCAAGCCAGGCAATAATCTCTGAACGCCTACACGCCATCTCCATAATAGAGTTCTCGATTACCCCCCCCGCTAATCCTCGCCACCCGGCATGGACAATACCTACCACACTACCTGCCAAATCACATAAAAATATTGGCAAGCAATCTGCCACCAATATTGCACATACCTTCCCGCTAGAGCGACTCAATGCAGCATCACCCTCGAGATTGGCAGCATTTTGGTCCACCCATAAAGGTCTTACTCCGTGCACTTGTTTCAGCCAGCATGGTTCACTCGGCAAATATTTACGAAGCAATGCACGATTCTGGTGCACCAAATGCAAATCATCATGCAC
Source organism: uncultured Nitrosomonas sp. (assembly GCA_964401225.1). Classification (GTDB taxonomy): domain Bacteria; phylum Pseudomonadota; class Gammaproteobacteria; order Burkholderiales; family Nitrosomonadaceae; genus Nitrosomonas. The sequence goes on along the minus strand of CAYNXU010000005.1, from coordinate 5,299 downwards.
ATGATCACCTAGATTTAATCCCGCATAAGCACCGTTATTATTTCTACTCACTCCACCCATACGAGTAGTAAAAATTGCACTAACATTGGGAGGCGATGGCCAGTTTGGCTTAATCCAGTCGTACATGACTTGAGAAAGATTTACTTTTCAACTAAATGGAAAATCACATGCCGCTTATCCAGTAATCTTTTATTGGATAATAGATGGATACAACTTAGAAAATGTTTGGCAAACATGCTCTACTTGCTCGGATGTATGCGCTGCATTAACGCTGCACCTAACCAAAGACTTACCTTCAGGCGCAGCTGGAGGAAGTATCAAATTGACGTAAATACCATTCTCCAGAAGCCCTTTCCACAAAGCTAGCGCTTGTTGTGGGCTATTTAGAATAGTTGCCACAATAGGCCCTGGTTCTGGGCCAACTTGACATCCCAGTTTCTGGAGATGTGAATAGAGGTGTCTCGCATTTCTCCAAAGCTGCTCGCGCAGTTTGTTGCCATTTTGCAACAATCTCAGGGCCACACGCGTTGCAGCAATAGTCGCTGGTGAGGGTGAGGCGGTAAAAATATAAGGATGACTGACATAGCGTAACTGATCGAGTTGCGGGTGATTACTGACGCAATAACCTCCAATACCGCTTAGACTTTTACTAAATGTGCCCGTAATAAAATCAACTTCATTGATGAGCCCACACTTTTCAGCTAAACCTTGCCCCGTTTCACCTAAAACACCTAATGAATGAGCTTCATCAAGCAATAAGATGCTGTTATAAGCTTTCTTCAGGCTAACAATATCGGCCAAAGGTGCTTGGTCACCCAGCATGCTATAAATACCCTCGATTATTATAAGTGTATTTTTACTCCGCTCACCCAAACGTCTAAGACGTTTTTCCAAATCAACAATGTCATTGTGCCGGAAACGAATAATATCCGCTCCACTTAAAACACATCCATCATAAATACTGGCATGAGAATCCCCATCGATTAGTGCAACATCACCCGCTCCAATTAATCCTGAGATGGTCCCAAGATTTGCCTGATATCCTGTTGTAAACACTATACATGATCGGCATTGATAGAAATCAGCAAACTCTATTTCAAGTGCACGGTGTCCTGAATAGTTCCCATTTGCCATTCGTGAGCCTGTTGTACCAATTCCCTCGTGATCTATGGCTTCATGAGCCGCTGCTCTACATTCCGGTGAGAAACTAAGCCCCAGATAATTATTGGTACCAAAAAGTAAAATCCGTCGCTCACCAATTCTTGCTTCTGTTGAAGAATAGATTTCTTCGATTGGTATCCCGAAAGCGCTTAATCCAGAGGGTAATAGCGCCTTTCTCGCTTTTGCAGCCTCATCAAGTTTTTCTAGTAAATTCATTTTGAATCTGACTTAATTCTGTAAACTAAATCAGCAAGATCGCGAACTGTTAGTACATCCGTGAGAGCGTTTAAAGGGATAGAAATATCAAAGTGATCTTCTAATTCCATAATGAGATTCAATAATTTTATTGAATCAATCGCCAATTGAGTAATCAGATTTGTTTCCGGCGTAATTTCCAGGCCTGGATTTGCAAAATTTGCTAGGCGTTGACTTAATAGATGCAAAATATCTTCTTGATTAACTTCTAACATTCTAATTAAAAATATCAATATTTGATTAATTGTGGCAAAGTATCATAGAGGCGCAGTTTAGGATGCCAGCTTGCCAAATCTCGCGTCAAAGACGCCATATCACACACCCAGTCTGGATGTTGTAATTCATTTACCTTACCAGGAGTCAACATAGGTGAATAACCTAATAATCGCGACACACGTAAATTAGCACTGGCAATTAATCGAAGTAGCTGATCAGGCAAACGAAGACACCTAACGGGCTTTCCTAGAATATCTTGCGCAATCGATGCGACTAATTCATAAGTATAGCCTCCGAAGGTACCATCATCAATCTCGTAGATTCCTTTGACAGGCTTATCTATAGATAACCAACAATGAATTGCAGCCACTAGATCATTGACATGCACCAGTCCAAAACGATTCTTTAAACAACCAATCGCAGGCAATACGCCATAGCGGGTTGCTTCAAAAAGCGGTTTAAGTTCCTTATCACCAGGACCATATACAGCAGCCGGACGAAAGATAGCACACGGCATATTACTTGAATAATTACTAATTAATTGCTCGGCTTTGGATTTACTTGCTGCATACCATGAAAGCGTAGGCTCTCTAGCAGCTAGGGAAGATATAAATAGGAAGCGAGGTTTAGAGTCCTGTTTAATAATTACACGCAGAAGATTATCCGTACCTGCGACATTGTGATGCAGAAAACTCTCTAAAGAGCTTCCCCTTACCGCACCTGCGCAATGTATAACTGCAAACACTCCCGCAACAAGTTTTTCTAGTGAACCACAATTATCCAAGTCTCCCTGAATCCACTCTAGATTCTCTCGCTCCTCAGATAAAGCGCGGCGAGTCAGTGCGCGAACTCTCCATTTATTCTTTAGCAGAGTATCAAGCAATACTCTGCCAATAAAACCGGTGGCACCGGTTACTGCCACCATTTTAGACATTTAGGGCTATCTATCCCCCGAATGAATCACTGATAACTGATCTGTTATATTCGCACGCTGAAGAAAACCATGGCGCGCTGCAGAGCGCGACAATTTTCCAGATGATGTTCTAGGCAAGGTATGCGGCGGCACCAATTCAACCAGACAATTGACACCGAAAGCCATATACACCATCTGTTGCAAGCGATTAGTAAGTGACTGCCTTTCTTCGATCGAAGCCAAACGGCACTCTACAACCACTACAACGATAACTGCGTCATCAGGACCGCTAATTCCAAAAGCTGATGCCTCACGTGATCTAACTTCTGGTTGTTGCTCAGCGAGTTCTTCTATATCTTGGGCACGGATATTACGTCCGTTAACAATAATAACATCTGTGCGACGCCCTGTAATATACAAATCACCATCCAGAATGAAACCGATATCACCCGTATCAAGCCACCCACCTGTCATTAGCGTCTTACTGGTTTCCTCATGATTATTAAAGTATCCGGTCATTACACTTCCTCCGCGGACCAAAACACTTCCAACCATCATCTGAGGCAACTCTTGCCCATTATCACCAACAATCTTAACCGTATGCCCTGGAAGTGGACGGCCACAATTGACAAACTCGTTAAATTTCCTACCTTCTGCCTGTACACGCACAGCCATTTTCTTTTCAACCAGTGTTTTAGTATCGATTTGTAAACTCAATACACCACGGCTAATCTTCGAGAAGGTAACTGCGAGAGTAGATTCTGCCAAACCATAACAAGGTAAAAAAGCACGCTCATCAAAGCCAGCTGCCGAAAATTTATCCGCAAAGTTTCTTAAAATATCAGGACGAATCATCTCGGCTCCGATACCCGCAGCCCGCCAGCAACTAAGATCAAGATCTTCCAGGTCTGACTCACGTACCCTTAATGAACATAGCTTAAGACCAAATGGTTGACTGAAAGCAACAGTGCACCGATTACGACTGATCAATTTTAACCACTGCAGTGGTCGAATTGCAAAATCTCTCGTTGCCAGATAATCAACGGAAAGTTGCGCGGCCATAGGCGACAATACTAAACCAACTAACCCCATATCATGATAAAACGGGAGCCAAGATGCACAACGATCTGTAGCTCGTACTTCCAGGCCATTTTGAACGATACCACGCAAGTTACACATCAAAGCTCGTTCAGTAATAACTACTCCACGTGGCATTCTTGTACTGCCTGAAGTAAATTGTATGTAGGCAGTTTCTTCCAGAGAATTAGGCTTTAACGTCACCTCAATTTCCGGGAGTGTGCCAAGCTGACCCGGTGTTCCAATCCATCGCAAATAATCAACGCTTAAATTCTCAGCTGCTTCTTCAAGAAAACCAATAAAGTCGAGACTGGCTATTGCGACACTTGCCTGGCTGCTTTCAAGCATACCACGCAGCTGTCGTACATAGATTGCATGACTACCAAGATTGACAGGTATAGGCATCGCAAACGGAACAAGTCCAGCATAGCGACATGCAAAAAACAATTCAATAAATTCAGGTGTCGTATCAGCGATAAGTGCCACACGATCGCCTCGCGCCAAACCCAAACTTGATAAGCGGCGCGCAGTACTTCGCGCATTCTGCCTAAGTGTGCTATAAGAAAGTACTGATCGTAACTCACCTTTTGCATTATAGAAATTATATCCAGTTGCTCCGTCTGCCGCATACTCCAACGCATCAGTCAGCGTATCAAAATCCGCTAGTCGCTGAGCTAGCATATTAACTGTAGGTGTCGCTTCCATTGATAATTTGCTTGAAGGCTGAGAATCAGATTCTTGCATTAGCGGATCGCCCAGCGTAATAATAGTCGAACTCAAGATCTTCCCCTCGAAGTAATGGTGCTGGTCATCTTATTCAATAAGCAAGCCGTTTTAATGTAATCATCTTTAAGAATTTCTAATCAGTCCATTACAAAAGTATTTCAATGCTTATATTTTCGTTGCTTATTGAATACAAGTGTCTCATATTCATTGACGTTGGAGCTTATATAAGGGTGATTTGCCTGTCAAGGCAATAATAGTCACCTGTTGCTTTATAACAACAGATGTACCAGGAAAATAGCTGAAATATGGCGAATTAAGAAACAGTTTTAAAACGCTTGTTTTAAGGCTAGTTTCTTCAACATAATACGAATTATGATGAAGAAACCCAAGTCTCGCCGGTACACATGAAACGTTTGCAGCATTTACTGAATCGGCGTGAATAATCCAGTCAACTGAAGATGCGCTTGACTACCCAGCAACGAGGAAGCAATACAAACAAACTGCCCACCTAACAAAAAAATACCTGATTGCGTGCAATCAGTGGCTCGCACTAGACATAAATTAAGTTTTTGATGCTATGCCGCCTGCCATAATATGCAGTCGGAAGTATTTTTGAAGACATATCCTTATTGCACTTGTTCATGACCGCCTAAAAATCAAGCAAACCTTGATCGACACAAACTCAACAAGCATGGCTCGGCTTAGAAAATGGTTAGAATCTGAATCTCTTCCGAATATTTTTGAGATAGTCACAACCTCAACCCATACCATGAGAGCTAAAATCAGCAGAAGTCGCGTGAAAATTGATCTGCTAGGAGGCTGTCTGAGAATAGCGATCGTAGCGAGGATGCAGCTGGCAGAGCTGGATTTTTCGATCATTTGAGGCGAATAGTCACTCTATTTAACGAAAAGGATCGGAAAATGCGGCCTGACAGGTTCGTCCGTAGTAGA
>CAYNXU010000004.1:0-28179 GCA_964401225.1 uncultured Nitrosomonas sp. | reverse complement strand
ATTAATAGAACAATTTGAGTGGCGCCCCATTATACAGAAACAGCTTATATTTTTTACTAATTTTTAATAGCGCCTATTGATGGAATTGACGGTAATGATTATGTTGATCGGATAGACAAGACTAGATCATGTCAGGCTAATTTGCCTGATTCGATCCACTTGTTTTCTTATTTGAGACATCTCAATTAATTTGACTGCGGTCTTATTATTTGTGGATATTTTCACAAGTCTGCAGCATTTTTCTTTGCCTTATATCAAGATTCGCTAATGGAAATAGAAGAGCTAACATTCAGACTCACTTACTCTTCACTTTCTTTATTAGTTGTTTATTAATAGCCTTTTTAGACAGAGATACTATGAGTATGAGTCATATTCTGAAGAATCTTGTTCAATTTTTCACCAAGCGTAGCTGCTGTAAAAGGTTTCACAATATAACCACTTGCACCCGCCTGCACAGCAGCGATGATGTTCTCCTTTTTAGCTTCGGCTGTTACCATCAATACGGGTATCTGTTTTAATATGTCATCGGCCCGAACCTTTTGCAGCATGGTCAAGCCATCCATATTGGGCATACTCCAATCAGATACAACAAAATCAAAATTACCTTCGCGTAGCTTTTGAAGTGCTGCGACACCATCTTCGGCCTCCTCCACATTAGAGAAACCCAATTCTTTTAAAAAATTACAAACGATTCGACGCATTGTAGAAAAATCATCTACCACTAAAAATTTTAAATTTTTGTCCACCATTAATTTATCTCCATAATCTAAGAAATATTGATTACTTCTAGAGAATAATCAATATTATTTATTTCCAAACTTTTATAAGAGAAGTTTGGATGCTCACTTTGATTAACGGTTGATATTGATAAAAGTTTAGGAGCGGGAATTTTTTTATCAGACTCTTGACGTGATGAACCTGGTTATCATTCCACATTGAGGTTGTTCCTCGATAATACTAATGAAATTTGTTGGCAGATAAATCAATTCTTTTTGGCTGCTGTTATGCAAAAAAAGGTAAGGAACCCGTCCTTTTATCTACAATTTCAAACGCGCAGTTCAAATCCTATTTGATTGGCAGGCTGCATGCTGATAAATCAAGTACCTTCAACCCTGCAATGATTTTAAAACACCTCTGAAAATTCATATCTGCGAGCATCCGCTTCGCGGATTACCTGCTTATCACGTTTCGCCACAACACTTTGTTACTCGCAACAAAATGTTTTTTTACATATCAATCATAGGCTGCGTCAACATTTTTTGCTTGCGCCTCGTTTTGTATAAAACTTTGAAGTTGTAAAGACGGCCTGTAGGTAATCATGGCAATTCTTCTTTGGCAGGTGAAGAATTATCCTTTTCAACTTGTTCACTTTCGGATGTTGGATGATTATTATGTCGCTTGATCTTCCCAATCAACATAAAAAATAGTGGAACAAAAAAGATCGCTAAAAATGTAGCGGCTAACATTCCACCGAATACACCCGTTCCGATAGAGTGCCGACTCGCCGCACCAGCACCGGAAGCAATCACCAGTGGAAACACACCCAGAATGAAGGCCATCGAGGTCATGATGATCGGCCGGAAACGAAGACGTGCTGCTTCAAGCGCAGCTTCGGTCAACGATTGACCAGCGGTATAACGCTGATTAGCAAACTCGACGATCAGAATTGCATTTTTGGCTGCTAACCCAATCAATGTGATCAATCCGATTTGAAAATAAATATCATTGCTCAGATCGCGCATCCAAATGGCCAACAACGCTCCGAATATCCCAAATGGGATCGCAAGAATGACAGCAAACGGGATAGACCAGCTTTCATACAATGCAGCCAACACCAAAAAAACCATCAGTAACGCAAAGAAAAACACAGGCAATGATTGCCCCCCAGCCTTACGCTCTTGGAATGATATTCCGCTCCAATCAAGGGTATAGCCTTTTGGAATCAGTATTTCATGCGCTACTTGCTCCAGTGCGTCAAGTGCCTGCCCTGAACTATAACCTGGCGCAGCGCTTCCCAGCACCAACGCTGAATTGAAGCCGTTGAAATGAGTAACCGGATCTGGCCCACTATTGAACTCAGTCGTCACGACGGAATCAAGAGGAATCATGGTTTGCGTGTTACCACTCCGGGCACGCACGTAAATTTTGCTGATATCATTCGGATTGGAACGATACTCGGGTAATGCCTCTGTCTGTACTCGATAGATGCGACCAAATTTTACAAAATCGTTAATATACAGATTGCCAAAATAAGCCTGCATGGTATCGAAGATTTCAGAAATTGGCACACCTAATGCTTTAGCTCGCTCCCGGTCTACTTGTGCATGAAGTCTGGGTGCGCTCACACGAAAATTGGTGCCCGCTACTGCAATCGCTGGATGTGCCATGGCCTTGGTAACAAATTCCTGGGCAACAGCTGCAAATTCCGAGAAATCACCCCCAGCAGGATCCTGCAGTTGAACCGAGAAGCCTCCTGTTGCACCCAACCCACTGATTGAAGGGGCATTAAAAGCTAGAATTAAGGCTTCAGGGATTTTGGCAAATTCCTGAAAAGCCGCTGCAATCAGTCCTGGAACCTGCTGGTCAGCACTTTTGCGCGTATCCCAATGGTTCAACGGAAGAAACATCGTCGCCTGATTCGTTCCACGCGTACCGAAAACAAAATTCTGACCAACCAGCGTATCAGTCGAATGGATAGCAGGAATCGACTGGAAATAGCTCTCTACCTTGTCCAAAACTTCGATTGTTCGTGACATGGAGGCTCCGTCCGGCAACTGAACCACACTTATAAAATAACCTTGATCTTCTTCGGGAAGAAAACTTCCCGGCGTGACCTTGAATAAACCAAGGATAACAACTATCAAAACTAGAAAGATAGTCATAGCCATCACTGATCGCTTGAGGAGAATTCCGATAGTTCCCACATAGCGTGCTTGCACCCAATCAAACAGCCAATTAAATATTTTCCAGAACCCCTTGGGGGAACCATGTCCCGGTTTAAGGACCAAGGCGCACAGAGCGGGACTGAGGGTCAGTGCCACGAATCCTGAAATGGCAACAGACAGCGCAATGGTAATTGCAAATTGTTTATACAACTCGCCAGTTATTCCTCCAAGAAAACCAACTGGCACAAACACGGAAGTCAGTACCAACACAATCGCAATCACTGGCCCGGTCACCTCTTCCATCGCCCTTTTTGCCGCTTCACGGGGCGTTAACCCTCCTTTAGTCATGTGTCGTTCGACATTTTCTACCACTACGATCGCATCATCTACCACAATACCGATAGCCAAAACCATGCCGAACAGGGTTAGTGTATTGATTGAAAATCCTAGCGCCGCCATACCGGCAAGCGTCCCAATAAGCGAGATAGGGACAGCAACGGTCGGAATGATTGTCGCTCGCCAGCTTTGTAGAAAAAGAAACACGACCAGAATAACCAGCAGTGTTGCCTCAACAAGGGTCTTCACGACTTCTTTGATGGACACATCAATAAATATGGTCGTATCATAGGGAATATCATACGATACGCCCGCGGGAAAGGTTATAGCCAGCTTGTCCATCTCCTGGCGTATCCGTCGAACAGTGTCAAGTGCATTTGCGCCCGGTGAAAGAAAAGTCAAAAGAAAGGTATTAGGCTTACCATTCCACCGCCCTTCAAGATCATAGGATTGTGCACCCAGCTCCACGCGTGCAACATCCCGCAACCGCACCATGGAACCATCCGGATAGGCCCGGACAATCATGTCTTCGAATTCCTTGACCTCACTCATCCTTCCTTGTGTAATGACCGGTATAGTGAGTTCTGTCCCTTTAGATGTAGGCTCGCGCCCTATCCTGCCTGCCGGGAAATCGCGATTCTGGTCTCGAACGACAGCGGCAATTTCGGTTGGTGTAAGATCGAGTTGCGCCATACGGACAGGATCGAGAATTAATCTCATGGAATAATTCTGCCCCCCAAAAATAATCGCATCGCCAACGCCCGGAAGCCGCTTGATATTGTCGATAATCCGAAGTAAGGCATAATTCGAAAGATAAACATTGTCATGCTTGGGATCAGTCGAACTCAAGGCAATAACTGCTAGCAAATCCGGTGATGTCTTTTTTACGGTTATACCCTGACGAATAACTTCATCGGGTAGTTGGGGTTCAGCGAGACGTTGTCGGTTCTGCGTTTGCACCTGTGCGATATCGATATCCGTTCCAATTTCGAACGTGAGCTTCAATGTCATATGCCCATCGTTCGTACTGGTCGATTCGTAATACAGAAGATTATCGATACCGGGTAACTGCACCTCGATTGGACGTGCCACGGCTTCTGCAACCACTTCTGCGCTAGCGCCAGGGTAATCCGCATCGATTTGCACCATGGGAGGAGTAATTTGTGGAAACTGCGCGATTGGCAGTGTCTGCAAAGCAACCAAGCCGATTACAACAATAATGATCGACAGAACTGATGCGAAAATAGGTCGGTCAATAAAAAAGCGTGAGCTCATGGTGTATTACCTATAGTTCTTACGAGCGGATATCAGAGGAAATGCTTTCTTTTTGAGCCTGGATGGCATCCACACGAGTTCCCGGTAGAATTCGAAAAAACCCTTCCACGACCACTCGTTCACCTACATGCAAGCCTGATTCGATCAACCATTCATTCCCATGCCATGCGCTAGCCCGTACCGGCCTCAGCTCCGCTTTCTCTTCAGCGTCGATCACATAGACAAATGACCCACTTGTTCCTTGCTGAACAGCGCGTTGTGGGATAAGAATGGCATTATTCCGAATATACCCTTTGAGACGAATTTTGACGAACTGGCCGGGATAAAAATAGGAGTGCCCTGGAGCTTTTTCTCCTTCCGGATTCGAGAATTTGAATCTTCCCTGAAGCGTACCCGTCTCAGGCCGCAAGGCAATATCTGCAAAATCCAACACCCCTTCCTCCGGATATACGCTCCCATCAGAGAAAGTCATTACGCCACGTAACTGAAAGATATCGGGCCTCTCGATTTTATGCTCGGAAAGTTCACGACGACGACGCAGAAGATAGCTTTCAGGCACGCTCACATTGACGTACATCGGATCCAACTGATCGATGGTAGTCAATAAGGACGTCTGTGCCGAAATCAAACGCCCTTCATAGAATTGACTCCGTCCAATGCGACCATTCACAGGCGCAGTAATCACAGTATTGTCCAGATCGAATTTCGCTTTGATCAGATCATTTTGCGCTGCTTCCAGGGCAGCTTTTGCCGATAACACTTCGGCCTCTGCATCATCAACATTTTTTTTACTAACAGCCTGTTTCTCAAGTAGTGGTTTTACACGTGCCAGATCTTGCTTGGTCTGAGTCAATCGAGCCTGTGCCTGAGCTACTTTCGCTTTGCTGCTGAGGTAAATGGCTTTAAATGGCACGGGATCAATCAGGTACAGTCGCTCCCCTTTTTTTACATTCCGGCCTTCAGTAAAAAAAACATTTTTGATGATGCCACTTACCTGAGATCGAATCTCCACCGGCCGGAAAGCTTCAGTCTGTCCTATAAATTCAGGTTCGTCTTCAATCGCCCGGGCAGTCACCGTAATAACTTCTACTTGAGGAGCTGGCGGAGTTGGATTAGAAGGTGCTTTCTCAGCGCAACTAGCCAGTAACATCAGGGATAACCCGACACTCATACATACTACAGAGTGCCCCATTCGAGCAGTTAATGCCGTTAACCATTGAATTGATTGATACATAGGATTTAACTCTTAGTTATTCTTATAGAAAAAGGCTTTGAAAGGCAGCGTATAAGATAATCATAGAACGGTTAATAACTTTGACCTTAAAAAAACCAGCTCGTTAAAATAGCTTTCTATTAGTTGATATTTAGTCTTCGTCACTTATCACGGCGTCCATCCGCCACCTAAAGCCTTGTAAAGCTGAACGACCGATACCAAATGGAGACGGTAAGTTGCCATAAGCGCGAACTCCGCATCAAACAGAGTACGCTTGGCAAGGAGAACATCTACATAGCTGGTAATTCCTCCTTCGTAACGAAGATCAGCTATATATAAAGCTGAACGTAATGCCTCGACCTGCTCTTGTTGAGCTTCGCGCTGATCATTAGCTGTACGAATAGCCACAAGCGCATCTTCAACTTCCTTGAACGCGACAAGAATGGTTTGTTCATATTGTGCCAACGCCTGCCTTGCCTGCGCTTCCACAGCCCGTTGCTCGAAGCCCAGGCTTTGTGCATTCAGCAGTGGACCCGCTAATCCGATTCCCCCGACACCAAAATCACTATTTGAAACCAAGAGATTGGAAAGCGCAGGGCTAGCCACACCCAAAAAGCCCGTTAATGAAAGTTTTGGGAACCGTTCCGCTTTGGCAAGCCCGATTCTAGCAGTAGCAGCTGCTAAAATTTGTTCTGCCTGAAGAATGTCAGGGCGCCGTTGCAACAATTCGGAAGGTAAACCAGCAGGGACCTCGGGAGGTATCAGTTGCTCTGTCAGAGGACGCCCACGCACAATCGACACGGGATTTTTTCCCAGCAACACACTGAGTTCATTTTCCTTCTGAATCATTAATCGCTTGAGCTCTGCTACCCGGGCAGCAGCATTTGCACGCTCTGCTTTAAATTGATCCAAATCGAGGCGTGAAATGACCCCTTCTTGCAACTGCGCCTCAGAAATGGCAATCGATTCCTCCCACGAAAGCAATGCACGCTGGGCAATATCCAACTGGATATCAAATTGTAAAAGATCAAAATAAGACTGTGCCACTGCGCTGACCAACGTCAGAATAATGGCACGCCGGTTTTCCTCACGCGCAAGCAGATCAGCACGAGCTGCCTCATTGGAGCGGCGAATCCTGCCCCAGATATCCAGCTCCCAATTCAGGGTTCCCTGCCCGTAATAATTATAGGGTGTCGCAAATCCGGGTATACTGAACCCACCGAGCGTGCCAGCTACTGGGGCATTTGCTTGAATATCAATCTTGGGAAGAAAGTCCATGCGCGCAATATTCAAACGGGCTTGCAGCTCCTCAACACTTGCTACCGCTTGCTTGAGATCTTTGTTCTCAACTAAAGCCAGATTAATGAGTCGTCGCAGCTCTTCATCATGAAGAAGCTCCCACCAGTAAAGATTGGCAATAGATTGTCCTTCCATCTCGCTCATGCGAAATTTATCAGCGGTGTCGATAGGAGGTCGTAAATAATTCGGCCCCATCGCGCAGGAGGTAATCAACAGACATGGCAATAGCCACAACAGGCGAATCCAACAATGAAAAAATCTCATCCTTGTTAGGCAAGCTAATGTTAGCTCATGACTAAATCTAACAAAAAGTGTGCTGACTATACTGTCCAATCTAACATCCACGACTGATGCACCTAGAACTAACAAACGAAAATGTTTTAAACTTAACACACCATACCATTTCTTATATGAGCATCCTGAGCATGTAATATGAGGTTTGCTTTTCTCACATACCTTATTGAAAAGGGTTCTTCTCGGCATTTATCATTTAGTCGATAAAAGCGTTCCGTAGATATGCCGACGAGTGGACAGTTCCATACTAATATTAAGCGGCCAGCCTACTATGAGGCACGATCCGCCCATCATTGCAAGTCCTGTAGGTTGTGTATTGAATCATAAAAAAACACTGTAAGGTCAATATCGCAGTACAATGTTCGCATGGCGGATGGCTAAAAATAACAAAAACATCCTTCATTCACATATACCGAGAATGCATCCACAGTTCAAATAATCTTTATACACTAGACAAAGATACTTTCTCATACCCTGTGCAAACTTGACGCAAGCAGAAAAATTACCCGAGATAGTCCGACAAAACCCAAAGAAGATAACTTAACGGCATGATTAACCTGCCTAAGCTTAAACTTTTTAGCAAAAGAGTGCGAATTTTCCGTGTGCACGTACTATTAATCCTAAAATCTGAGAGAAAGTATGGCGCACTCCGAGTATAATAACAATGCTTATTTATTACGCACTTTTATATGATGAGTAGCAAACTCTTCTGATGAGCTGAAGAATGAAACCTCCTGTTCGTATTGCAATAACAGGTGCGGCTGGTCAAATTGGCTATAACCTGCTATTTCGAGTTGCTGCAGGTAATATGCTAGGAAACGATCAGCCCATCATTTTACATCTACTTGATATCGCCGAATCCCAGCACATCCTTGCCGGCGTTGTGATGGAGCTGTGTGACTGCGCTTTTCCGCTCTTAACGGATATCATCACTACTAGCGATCCTTTAGTTGCTTTCAACATGGCAGATATTGCCATTCTAGTTGGCGCCCGCCCTCGAACAAAAGGGATGGAGCGTAAAGATTTGCTGACAGCTAATGCCGAGATATTTAGCATTCAAGGCAAAGCGCTCAATAAGGTTGCTAACCGTAATGTTAAAGTACTGGTTGTAGGTAACCCTGCCAATACCAATGCCTACATTACCATGAAAAACGCGCCCGACTTACAAGCAAGAAATTTCTCCGCAATGCTTAGACTTGATCATAACCGGGCACTATCTCAAATCGCGATCAAACTGAGTCAGCCTGTTTCTAAAATTAGAAAAATGATTATTTGGGGGAATCATTCCTCTACGCAATATCCCGATTTAAACCATACAGAAATCGATGGTAAGAAAATTATAGATCTTATTGATGATCTAGCATGGATAGAGGATTATTTTATTCCCACAGTACAAAATCGTGGCACAGCAATCATTGAAGCACGAGGATTATCAAGTGCAGGCAGCGCTGCAAATGCGATTATTAATCATATTCATGACTGGATATTCGGTACTAGAGAAGATGATTGGATATCAATGGGCGTTGCGTCCGATGGCAGTTATGATATTCCAAAAGGTGTGATTTTTGGATTCCCTGTCACTTGCCACCAAGGTGTTTATCAGATTGTTCAGGGATTAGAAATAGATGATAGCTCTAAGATGAAGATGCTTGCAACCTACAAAGAACTTCTAGAGGAGAAAGAATCCATAAAGCATTTATTATCATGACGCTTGCTTAATTTGCCAAATCCTTAACAAATGAAAGAACATCTTCAACATGATTAGGTACTTTGACACCACGCCATTCTCTTTGCAATATACCGTTCTTATCAATTAAGAATGTGCTGCGCTCTATACCACGCACTTGTTTCCCATACATATTTTTCATTTTCATCACACCATATAGCTCACAAACTGTTTCAGTGCTATCACTTAGCAATTCAAAGGGTAATGATAATTTCTCTTTAAATTTCTCATGAGACTTTATACTGTCGCGAGATATTCCTACAATTTCACAATCGAGATCCTTGAATTTAGAATAAAGATCACGAAATTGTAAACTTTCATCAGTACAGCCTGGAGTATCATCCTTAGGGTAAAAATAGATTACTAAATTTTTACCCAAATGCGCTGACAAACGAAATCTATTTCCATCAGTCGCATCAAGCTCAAAATCCGGGGCAGTTTCAAGTATCATGAGAAAAAAATAAAATCCATACTAGTTATGATTTTGATCAAGGGATGATCTGATCAATAACGACAGTCACATTACTATCACCAAGTTTCACAGGTTCGCTGAAACCTTCCAAATCACCACTTGCCGGTACTGCTTGCCCTGATTTAGTTATCCTAGCGCCTATGACAACTTGAGGAAAACTAGACATCTTCATGGTGGGAGTCATCGCCATATCGTCATTCAATGAAAAGGTTGCAGGCAGATCTTTTACTGTTAGCCTAAGAATCGCTAGTGGCATTTTAGGACCGGTTTCTGCGCGAGCAAAAACAAATAACGTATCACTAGATGATACTTTGCTAGCTAATGATGGGCTCAGCGTAACGGTACCTGTAATATGGGTAGATTGAGCACTATCAGATTTTTCAGATTGTGGCTGCTGTCCTTTTTCGGCAGGTAAATCGGTACTTATATTCGAATTCTGTGCCAATTGCATAGGAGGAGCATCACTATCTTTCTCATCTGATGCCAGTGATTTCGCTTGCGCAATACTATCATTCACAGATTTGGCCAACCGTGAATCAGCGGGTATTACGCTTAATAATCTTTCCCAATAGAGGGTAGCTTGATCATATTTTTCTTGCTCAAATTCAACCGTCCCTGCTAATGCAAGTGCCTTTGGATAATCCGGATCAAGCTCTAGAGCTCGATTAATTAATTCAGCAGGTTTACCAATTAAGCTTCCGTTATTCGTCATCGCAAGTACGTCTGCGTAGTCGCTTAATAACTGCGCGCTGTCTGGCACCATTTCAATTAATCTAGCATAGGTCATACTAGCTTCATCAAAACGCCCCATGATAGCGTAAGTCCGCCCCAGCATTACCCATCCTTCTAAATCATCTGGATTTTCATTAAGGCGAGCCACCAAGTTATCAACGACGGATTTGATTTCAGCATGTCCTGCTGGCATTTCTGCCATATCCTGCGAATGAAATTGTGTTGCACTTGCCAACTGAGCTTGGGGAAGCAATCCGCGGGTATCGCCTAAAATCATGTAAAGCGAAACAGCTGCAAGGGGAATTGCCAAAATAAAAATTGCTGTGGCAACAATTCCACGGCCTTTTTGAGTAGAATTACTCGCAGTATTTTTGGATGCAGATACATCTTGCAGCATTCTCTTTTGTAACTCTTGTTTACTTTTTTCATATTGCTCTTTAGAGAGGATATCGTTTTGTAAATCGTTATCCAATTCTGCAAGCTGATCTTGATAAATTGTCAGATTCGCAGCTTCACGTTCTACTAATTCTGATTTGGTTGATCTACTTCTTAATAAAGGTGGAAGAACAAACATTAATGCTGCAACAATAAAAATACCTGCAACAACCCAAAACGAAGTCATACTTTTTCCTTATCAATTACTTTCATTAAGTTCTCAGCTTGCAAGCGCTCACTTTCAGATAGCGGTATTTCTTCAATTTGCGTACGCCGCCGTCTCAAATAAAGCATCAATGCAGTGACTCCACTTATGAATAAAATAAGTGGCCCGAACCATAAAAGTACTGTAGTAGGTTTGAATGGCGGATTGTAAAGCACAAAATCTCCATACCGCGCCACCAAAAATTCTATGATCTCCTCATCGCTTTTATTGGCTCTCATTTGCTCGCGAATTTCACGTCTCATGTCATTGGAAAATTCGGCACGAGATTCGGCTATCGTCTCATTTTGACAAACCAGACAACGCAAATTCTCAGATAATTCGATCAAGCGCTTTTCCAATACGGGATCTTCTGCTGTTGGTATAGCTTCTTTAGCAGAGCTCGACAATGATAATAATGCGGCCAATAGCATCACGATCAGCCTTATATAATCGATATTCCGGCTAAAGCTTTTACGGAAGAACAAACTACTTATGGTTTTAGATTTATACATCAAGCTATCCCTGTAATTCTCTTATCAATGGCAGGATTTTATCTTCCAACGACTTAACTGTTACGGGCCCTATATGTTTATGGCGAATAATTCCTTGTTTATCAATAACATATGTTTCTGGGACGCCATATACGCCATAATCAATACCCACTTTACCATCGGCGTCAATAATACTAACCGTATACGGATCGCCATACTGTTTCAGCCACTGTATTGCGGTATCTCGCTCATCCTTATAGTTAAGTCCATATATGGGCACTATTCCCAGATTAGCTAATTGCACGAGTAAGGGATGCTCATCACGGCACGCTACACACCAAGAAGCCCATACATTCAATAACCAAACCTTGCCAAGATTATCCTCAGATGCCAAGACTCTATCTGGGTTATGTAGCTGTTGTAATTGAAAAACTGGCGCTGGTTTATCAATAAGCGGCGATGGAACCTGACGAGGATTTAATGTCAGGCCGATTCCCAAGAATACAACCAAAATAATGAAAACAAATAATGGCAGCAGGAAGCGCATCATACCTTCCTGCCTTCTGGAATAATGGTTGTGTTCGTATCAACATTAACCACATCTATATTGGAGCTGGTTTGTGTTTCCGTAATACTGCTTTCTCTTTTTTTACGAATAGCCAGTCGATAACGTCGGTCTGTGATAGCTAGCAAACCGCCCACAGCCATCAAAATACAGCCTAGCCATATCCAGTCTACGAAAGGTTTGTGATAAACACGGATAATCCACGCATCATTATCTAGCGGCTCACCCATCGCCACATAAAGATCACGAAACAGACCTGTATCAATTGCCGCTTCCGTCATGACCATTCCTGATGCATTGTATGTTCTTTTTTCAGGATACATTACCCGAATTTTTTTATCATTTTTCAGAACTTCAACCTCACCACGAATTGCTCTATAGTTAGGACCAACAACATCCGTCGTCCCAGTGAAGCGGAATTTATACTCATTAATTGATACATGACTACCAATTTCCATACGCACATCTTTTTCAATTTCGTAACCGTTCACTAACGCTACGCCAATAATAAAGACGGCTATCCCGAGATGTGCACAGTGCATCCCATAGAAGCTTCGTGATTGCCGTGAGAATCTTGCAAATAGCCCACCTTGGCCACTGCTTTGTTGTAAACGATGTTTAATATTTACGAAAATACTCGTAATAATCCAAAACGCTAATAGCAAGCCAAAACTCACAAGTGGTTTCCACTCTCCCATGAAAAAGGGTGCTATGAGCGCACTCACAATGCTAATAGCAAAGGCCCAGCGTAATCGTACTATTAAAGATGGTAAATTTGCTTGTTTCCAACGGGCTATCGGTCCCAGTCCAATCAGAAAGATAGCTGGCGCCATTAGTGGAACAAATACCGCTTCAAAATAGGGTGGCCCTACTGATATTTTGCCAAGATTCAATGCATCCATTAGCAGTGGATAAAGCGTACCCAATATAACGCTACCAGCAGCAACGAGTAGCAACACATTGTTCGCAAGAAGCATTGATTCTCGCGAAACAATTTGGAAACCTCCACCTAATCCTACTTTGGGCGCACGCCATGCAAAAAGTGTTAACGAGAATCCAACTACGACGATTAAGAAGACGAGGATAAAAACCCCTCTAGCCGGATCGGTTGCAAATGCATGCACAGAAGTCAATACCCCTGAACGAACCAGGAAAGTTCCAAGCAAGCTTAATGAGAAGGTTGTTATTGCCAGCAATACTGTCCAACTTTTAAAACTGCCTCTTTTTTCAGTTACCGCCAACGAATGAATAAGCGCAGTTCCTACCAGCCAAGGCATAAAGGAAGCATTTTCTACCGGATCCCAGAACCACCAACCACCCCATCCCAATTCATAGTAAGCCCACCAGCTACCGATCATGATACCTATCGTCAGGAATACCCATGCCGCAGTTGTCCAGGGACGTGACCAGCGAGCCCATGCTGCATCTAGCTGTCCACTTAATAAGGCAGCTATTGCAAATGCAAAAGCAACTGAAAACCCAACGTAGCCCATATAAAGCATCGGTGGATGCATAACCATACCTGGATCTTGCAGCAGCGGATTTAAATCGCTACCTTCCATAGCAGCTGGCAAAAGGCGATCAAAAGGGTTGGAAGTGAATAACATGAATAACAAAAAACCAACACTGACTAACCCTAGAACACCAAGAACTCTCGCTACCATATCATCCGGTAACTGGCGACTGAACACACTTACTGCAACTGACCATCCTGCTAATAATAATGCCCATAACAATAGCGAGCCTTCATGCGATCCCCAGGTTGCAGCAAAACGGAAATGCAGCGGCAATTCCGAATTAGAATTTGAAGCTACGTTAAGCACTGAAAAATCATTGCTAACAAATGAATAGGCTAAGCAACCAAATGCTATGCTAATAAACACAAACTGACCTTGTACCACTGGACGCGCGAGCGCCATCCAGGAAGGAATACCTCTAGATGCACCAATAATGGGTAAGGTTCCTTGAATCAAGGCCAATAACATCGCTAAGATAAGGGCAAAATTACCAAGTTCTGGAATCATGATCGATAAACTATCTCTATTAAAAGTAATTATCTGACAGAGAGAAACTCTCTCAATTTATTTTTCTTATTGAGCTAATGAAGCCTTTTGTGCCTTGGCAGCCTGCTCAAGTGCGCTGGCAGCTTCTGGTGGCATATAATTTTCATCATGCTTCGCTAACACTTCATCTGCATAAAAAACACCATCATCTGACATTTTTCCTTGCGCTACCACTCCTTTTCCTTCTTTAAACAAATCAGGAAGTATGCCTGTGTACAACACTGGTATCACTTCAGCTGTATCTGTTATAGCAAAGCTAATGGTCGTACTGTTTCCTTGACGCTTTAAACTACCTTCTTCTACTAACCCACCAATACGAAAGCTTTTTCCTATGGGAGCTTCTTTCGCTGCAACTTGGCTAGGGCTAAAGAAAAAAACAAGATTACTTTGAAAAACGTTCAATACTAAAATAGCAGCTGTGGTTAATGCTGTAACACTCAAGGCAATAATCGCCATTTTCTTATGACGTGGTTTCATCTTTTCTCTCTCTTGTTGTTGGTTCGTTTGTCAGACCAAGATACTTTTGCAAAGTTCGACGACGTTTTAATATCAGCCAAATTTCACCCACTATACATACAAATGCTACTAGATAAGACCCCCATACATAGAACCCATATCCACCCATTGCAAAAAATTCTGACCAACTATTCCAACTCATCGTGTCACTCCCTTTAGTTCTGCCACCCACGCAGTGTGACGCTCACGTTCTAAAATAATTATCCGCGTTCGCATCAACGTCATAGCAATGGAATACATCCATGCAGCAAGAGCCATGATCAACATTCCTGTCAGCATAGTTGCTGCCATTTTGGGTGACTGAGTAAGACTAACAGAAGCCCCTTGATGTAGTGTATTCCACCATTGAACTGAAAAATAAATAATCGGTATATTTACGACGCCTACCAAGGCAATAACCGCCCCGGCCTTATCTGCCCGCCGAGGATCATCAATTGCTGCCTGAAGTGACATAAACCCGATATAAAGGAACAACAAAATTAATTCAGAGGTAAGTCGCGCATCCCACACCCACCATGTCCCCCACATTGGTTTACCCCATACGGCACCTGTCCATAATGCCAGAAAAGTAAACATTGCACCGGTTGGTGCAATCGCTGTAGCCACCATTGATGAAAGCCGTGTATTAAAAGCGAGACCTATCCCTGCCCAAAACGCCATGACGACGTATAAAAACATCGACATCCAAGCTGCAGGTACATGAATAAAAATAATACGATATGCTTCACCTTGCTGAAAATCAGTTGGCGCCACAAAGAATCCAATATATAGACCAACAATAAGCAGTATCGTAGCTGCGATAGAAAAATACGGAATCATTTTTCCCGCTAGAAAATAGAAACTCGCAGGTGAAGCATATTTATACCAGTTTATTGACATATCTTTTTACTTTTATAAGAGTATTAATTGAATTTTAACCCATTGAGATTCTAAGGGAGGCTGCTGTTGCCCAGGGCGCAAAAACTAATGATACGAGTAAAAAAGCGCCAAGTAACGAAAAATGTGCGTCAAATCCCAGACCAGCGGTACTCGCTTCTACTGCGCCTGCTCCAAAAATGAGCACGGGGATATATAACGGTAATACGAGTAATGATACCAGCACCCCACCTCCTCTTAATCCTAGAGTCAGCGCAGCACCTATGGCACCAATTAAGCTCAAGATGGGAGTGCCCAACAATAATGATAGTGTCAACACGATCAGTGCACTGAAAGGTAAATCATATTGAATGCCCAATACAGGCGCCATCAATACTAAGGGAATGCCTGTAACTAACCAATGCGAAATCATTTTTCCCAATACCAATAAAGATAGGGATGTCGGTGAAAGTAATATTTGCTCCAACGTCCCATCCAAATAATCATTGGAAAACATACGTCCAAGCGAGAGCATTGACGCGAGTAATGCTGCAACCCATACAACCCCCGGGGCCATAATTCGCAGCATATTCATTTCCGGCCCCACGCCTAGTGGAAACAGGCTTACTACAATAATGAAGAAAAATAACGTTGTTAGTACATCAGCTTGTCGGCGCATTGCCAATAATAAATCACGCCGAATTATCCAAATCAACATATCAAGAAAGGTATAACTGATGCGTTACTGTGGCCGAGATATCGATTTCCTGGTGCGTCGTTAGTATTACCATACCGCCTTGAGCTAAATATCGTTCCATTATGTTTTTAATCAATTCAATTGCTGAAACATCAAGTGCTGTCAAAGGCTCATCTAATATCCATAGTTTAGTACGCACTAATAACAAACGAGCCAACGCGACTCTTCGCTTCTGACCTTGCGACAATACTTTAGCCAGTAATGTTTCACGTTCTTCCAAGCCCATTTTTTGCAATACTTCGCAGGCTGTCTTTTCATCAATTTCTGCACCTGCAAGCGCACTTGTGATACGCAAATTTTCAATAGCAGTTAAATCATCTTTTACACCACTTAAATGGCCCAAGTAAGTCATAACACGATAATAATCCTCCCCCAGAGATCGAATGTTGGAGCCATTCCAACTAATTTCTCCTGAATTTGGAACAGCCAATCCACACAGCATTCTTAATAGACTTGTCTTGCCACTGCCATTGGGTCCACGTACCTGCATTAATTCGCCTGGCTTAACGGAAAAATTAATGCCACTGAATAATATGCGATTACCTCGCACACATTCTAGATTGTTGCCTTGCAGCATAGTCAGTTATTTATTAAATCTAACCATTATAACGTACAGCTCCCCCTGATAGCATCTATTTCGCTTCCATGTTTAGATAATCATACTAATTTAGTAAAATCATTTTATGCATTCTCAGCTATTAATCTTCTAGGCGCGATTGCTCCTGTTTCTATTATTTCTCCTAATCCGAGAAATCTTCCGTTGCTGCTATATAGCTTAATTTTAGTTCCAGGTGACAAGCCATCATTATTTTTGTTAGGTATACGTTGCCCTTGTAATAAAGCTAAACTTTCGGCCTCACCGAGTGAGATGGACGGAAAATTATGTAGCAAGCTATCTATGGAATATAAGTAGGATTCATGCCTTGAAGATAGAACACCCTGGAACTGATCGAACTTATGCGCTTGGTGCAAGCTAAACTTTCCAATCCGGCTACGGCATAAACTTGTAAGATATGCCCCGCCAAAACCCAGCGCTATGCCTATATCTTCAGCCAGTGTTCGAATATAGGTCCCTGTTCCACAATGAACCGTGATAGATATTTCGCTCCCATCCCATGAGTCCAGGCTTAAACTATGAATAATAATTTCACGGGATTTTCTTTCAATTTCTTCCCCTTCCCGAGCATATTTATACAAGGGCTTTCCGTTTAATTTCAGCGCACTAAACATAGGAGGTGTCTGCATAGTCCGTCCGGTAAATGTTTGAAGAACTTCTTCAATTTGTGACGAACTCAACTTTTTATAGCTTGAATTCGCATTTGTTACCGCCGTAATTTCTCCTTCTGCGTCACCAGTAGTACTCATATAGCCAAGTTTCAGTGTAGCGAAATAGGTTTTATCCGCATTCAGCAGCATGGCAGAGAATTTTGTGGCCTCGCCAAAACAGATGGGCAGCAAACCTGTAGCCATTGGGTCAAGGGTGCCAGTATGACCAGCCTTTCTAGCCCCAAAGCAACGCTTGACGACCTGCAGCGAGCGATTGGATGTTAAGCCAGCGGGCTTGTCGAGTAACAAAACACCGCTTATATTACGTTTGATGGTTTGATTCTCTTAAATGTACTCGTTTACAATATGATCTAACTAGCCAGAATGCGGAATGCACGACATATAACGACATATAACATGCATGTATAGCTAATGTAGCTGACTTATTTTAAGTTTTTCCAATAGCTTCATCTATCAATCGCGAAAGATATAATCCACGCTCAACTGATTCATCATAAACAAAATGAAGTTGAGGGATTATTCTGAGCTTCATTCTGCTCGAAAGCTGGCTACGCAAAAAACCACTTGCATGCTTTAGGCCTTCATCAATATTAATAATATCTTCTCGATTATTAAGCGTTGTGTAGAAAATCTTTGCGTAAGCATAGTCACGTGTAACCTCCACGCCTGTGATAGTGATCAATCCAATGCGCGGGTCTTTAATCTCAGTATTAATCAAATCAGCTAATTCACGCTGTATTTGATCAGCGACACGCTGCGTGCGGGAATAATTTTTAGGCATTAAATAAACTTCTATGCATTATAAAGTGCGTGCAGTTTCAACAACCTCATAGACCTCAAGCTGATCTCCCACTTGAATATCATTAAAGTTTTTGAGTGAAAGTCCACATTCAAACCCCGCCTTTACCTCTCTCACATCTTCCTTGAAACGCTTTAAGGAATCGAGTCCACAACTATGAATCACTACACCATCTCTTAAGACTCGAACATGAGAATCTCGCCTTACGAAACCTTCAAGAACATAACATCCAGCCACTGTACCTACTTTTGGAATTCGATAAATTTCCCGAATATCGATTAACCCCAGAATATTTTCTTTACGTTCAGGCATCATCATGCCGGAAAGCGCTTTCTTGATCTCGTCTACTGCGTCGTAAATTACATTGTAATAATGAAGATCCACATCTGATGAAGCAATCAACTTACGAGCACTTGCGTCAGCACGCGTGTTAAAACCAATCACGACAGCTTTGGAAGCAAGCGCCAAATTAATATCAGACTCAATAATTGCACCAACGCCACTATGAATAATATTAATTCTCACTTCATCTGTAGCAAGTTTTTGCAAAGCGTATGACAATGCTTCGCATGAGCCTTGAACATCCGCTTTAATAATAAGATTGAGTGTTTTGACATCTTCTTTCTGACCAAAAACATCCTCCATTTTGGCCGCGTGCCTTTTGTCAAGCTTCACATCCCTGAATTTACCTTGACGAAACAATGCTATTTCACGTGCTTTACGCTCATCATCAAGAGCAATGACCGTTTCCCCGGCTACGGCCACTTCAGATAATCCTTGAATTTCTACAGGTATAGATGTTCCTGCTTCTTCAACCGGCTGACCTTTCTCATCCAACATTGCCCTGACTCTTCCAAAGGCAGCGCCGGTCAATAAAACATCACCACGCTTAAGTGTCCCAGACTGTACTAATATGGTTGCAACCGGACCACGGCCTTTATCGAGGCGCGACTCAATCACCACACCTTTAGCAGGTGCATTTTTAACTGCTTTAAGCTCCAGAACCTCAGCTTGCAACAGAATGCTTTCGAGAAGTTCATCAATACCTTGACCAGTTTTAGCTGAAACACCCACAAAAATAGTATCCCCGCCCCAGTCTTCTGACACAACACCGTGACTTGACAGTTCTTGCTTAATACGCTCAAAATTTGCTTCAGGCTTGTCTATCTTATTGACAGCAACCACTATAGGGATATTGGCCGCTTTGGCATGATGAATCGCTTCTATAGTCTGAGGCATGACGCCATCATCAGCTGCCACTACCAGCACCACAAGATCCGTGATTTTTGCACCACGCGCACGCATCGCAGTAAATGCCTCATGGCCTGGCGTGTCAAGAAAGGTAATCATGCCGTGCGCAGTTTCAACATGATAAGCACCGATATGCTGCGTAATCCCGCCAGCCTCACCGCCAGCTACACGAGTTCTACGGATATAATCGAGCAATGAAGTTTTTCCATGATCAACGTGCCCCATGACGGTTACGACTGGCGCACGATGTTCCATCTCTAATTCAGAAACCGGTGATGTAGCTTCCTCAAGGAAGGATTCAGGTGTATCCGGCGCCGCATATTTTGCAACATGCCCCATTTCCTCAACCACTATCATCGCGGTATCTTGATCCAGCATCTGATTGATTGTTACCATGCTCCCCATTTTCATCAGCACTTTGATAACTTCAGCTGCTTTTACTGACATTTTTTGCGCCAGCGCGGCAACAGAAATCGTTTCGGGAACCAAGATTTCATGAACAACTGGCTCAGTGGGTGCAGAAAAACCATGTTGGGTTTGCGCTTCACTTAAATTTGATTTGCTGTGCTGCTTATCTTTACGAACACGCCACCCCTGATTTCCTGATACATCACCGCGAATTTTTGCTTCACGCTTTTTAGTTACTTCATCCTTCCACAATTCTTCCTGTTTCGCTGGTTTCTTTTTCTTCTCAGTTTTATCTTCAGGTTTAACGACTGGTTTATGCAACGTACCTTCAGCTGATACCTGCTTCAGCTGGGGTGTTGTTGATTGAGCTTGCGCTTCTCCCACAGCAATCGGTGTTATCTCTTCTTTCTTTGGAATCGATTTTTCTTTTGGTTCTTTCTTAATCTCTGAAATCGGTTCTTCTTTGGACTCTTTTTTAATTTCAGAAATTACATTCTTTCTTTTTTCTTGCTTTTCTTTAAGCTCTGCGGCTTGACGAGCAATTAATTCGGCTTGTTTTAACGCTTCCTGCTCACGTAACGCTTGTTGTGCAGCATCAATTACGGATTTCTGTGCAGCAGGCGT
This sequence comes from uncultured Nitrosomonas sp., assembly GCA_964401225.1. Taxonomy (GTDB): domain Bacteria; phylum Pseudomonadota; class Gammaproteobacteria; order Burkholderiales; family Nitrosomonadaceae; genus Nitrosomonas. The sequence continues at coordinate 7,691 of CAYNXU010000004.1, read as the reverse complement.
AGGTAAAACTACCGGTTCTGGCGCAGTTGTTGTGGTTATATCCTCTTTTTCAATATCTTGATCAGAAGGTCTAGTAAGTACACGTTTTTTCCGAACTTTTACTTCAATCGTCCGGGCTTTGCCTGCCCCATCCGATTGTCGTATTTCAGTAGTTTGTCGACGAGTCAACGTAATTTTCTTCTTTGGTTCAATTGATCCATGAGCCTTACGCAGATAATCAAGTAGCTGCGTTTTGTCTTTTTCTGTCAAAATATCCCCTACCGACTGCTTCATGACGCCCGCAGCCAGAAGTTGTTCAAGCAATACTTCTGGCAACATATCCAGCTCATTGGCAAATTTTTCTACAGTCATTTGAGTCATCAGCAACCCTTTGTTCACCCTAAATTTATTTCAGAAACAGGAATCTTTATTTTGACGCTTACTTTTGTTTTATTAATGTTGACAGTTAAAATTTAAGCTCGAAGCAAAATTCTCGACGCAAACATATTCTAAATGAACCATGGTTCACGTGCTTTTATAATAAGCTTGTTAGCACGCTCAATATCAATACCTGTCATTTCAACTAAATCATCCGCAGCTAAATCAGCAAGCTCTTCTTGTGTTTTAATACCTTTAGCCGCCAACTCGCGAACCAGCTGAACATCCATCCCCTCCAACGAAAGCAGCCCTTCTGACATATGTTCGATCTTTTCTTCATTAGCAATTGCATCAGTAAGAAGAACATTACGTGCGCGATTACGCAATTCATTGATTGTCTCTTCATCGAGTGCTTCAACTTCAAGCAATTCATTGAGTGGCACGTAAGCGATTTCTTCCAGCGTGGAAAAACCTTCATCTACCAGAATACTCGCCACCTCTTCATCCACATCGAGTTTTTCCATGAAGAGCTTACAAATCATTGAAGTCTCTTCTTCGTTCTTTTTCTGGGATTCCTCTACCGTCATGATATTGAGATCCCAGCCAGCCAATTCTGATGCCAGCCGTACATTTTGCCCCCCACGTCCAATTGCTTGCGCGAGATTATCTTCATCAACGACTATGTCCATACTATGCTTTTCTTCATCAACCATAATGCTACTGATTTCGGCAGGTGCTAGTGCATTAACTACAAAAGTTGCCGGGTCATCTGACCACAATATAATATCTACCCTTTCCCCCGCTAGCTCGCTTATGACAGCCTGCACTCGAGAACCACGCATACCCACGCACGTCCCAATTGGATCAATGCGCTGGTCATTTGATTTAACCGCAATTTTTGCGCGTGACCCCGGATCTCTTGCTGCCGCCCTAATTTCGAGCAATCCCTCTTCGATTTCAGGAACCTCTAATTGAAATAACTTGATCAGGAATTCTGGGGAGGTGCGTGACAATACCAACTGAGGTCCTCTTGCCGAACGATCAACTCTAAGCAGATAGGCACGAATGCGGTCTCCAACCCTCAGGTTTTCTTTTGGAATCATTTGATCACGAGGTAAGATTGCTTCAATCCTGCCCGACTCTACTACAGCATTGCCGCGCTCCATGCGTTTTATTGTGCCAGCGACCAAGTATTCCTTCCGCTCGAGAAAATCATTCAGATTTTGTTCACGTTCCGCATCACGAATTCTTTGAAAAATCACTTGCTTTGCTGCTTGAGCACCAATACGATCGAACTCTAATGCCTTCAGAGGCTCCTCTATATGATCGCCTAATTTAATATCAGCGTCATATTGTAACGCTTCACTTAAAGAGATTTGCCGTGCAGGGTTCTCTACTTCATCATCAGCAACTACTAATCGGCTACGGAAACATCGATAGTTTCCCGTTTCCCGTTCGATGACAACCTGCACATCAATATCTTCATGAAAATGTTTTTTGGTAGCGGACGCAAGCGCCATTTCCAGGGCAGTAAAAACGATCGTTTTATCAACATTTTTTTCGTGTGCCAAGGCATCCACTAATAGCAAAATCTCGCGGCTCATATTCCTCCAGCCAATTTTTATGCACCTTTAATTATAGTTCCGGAACCAACCGAGCTTTTTCTAAATTATTTAATTCAATATAAAGTACTCTCCCCTCTACCTCTAGCCCCAGTATTCCGTCATTCATTTCGCGTATGATTCCAATAAAGTTTTTTTGCCCTTGCAGAGCTATGCGCAATTTTAACTTTACTGATTTACCTATAAAACGAATAAAATCCTGCTCCTTCTTAAGAGGTCTGTCTAAACCCGGAGAAGATACTTCGAGCCGGCTATAGTCTACTCCTTCTACCGATAGCACCCTATTGAGATGATTACTAATGGCAACGCAATCATCAATAGTAACCCCCCCCTCTTTTTTATCAAAAAATACTCTCAATAATTTACCAGGCGCCGATTGTTCCACCTCTACCAACTCATAACCCATGCCTGCCAAAATCGAATCCAGTAATTCGTACAACGCCATAGCTTCGCCACAAATAAAAAATGGGCTGAAAAGCCCACCAAAAATTGTTGTTATTATAACAATAATCCACCATCAACAAAATAGAATTTTATATTATAGTAATAATTCCAATATGTTACCGTTAATCTATTCTTACCGCACCTTAAAATTCGGTAACTATACCTTCTCCCGCAGGAAGAAGTCCGGATGAGGGATCATCTAAACCGGATTTTGAGGTGCGATGAGTATAATGTACTCTATTCTTTCTCCTCGAGCTTTCAATACTCACCAGAATCTCAGCCACCACAATGATCTAAAAGTGAATTACCTCACATGATTTACGAGCTTACCAGGAGGCTGCCTGAGAATAGTGATCGTAGCGAGATGATGCTGGCAGAACTGGATTTTTCGATCATTTGAGGCGAATCGAAAAGGATCAAAAAATGCGGCCTGGCAGGTTCATCCGTAGTAGATCAGTCTATTTTCAGACAGCCTCCCAGTATCGTAACACTCTAAAGGGCATCTCTAAAAATTCAGAGTTTTAAACAAGACGAGGCGAGAACAAAAAATGTTGACACAGCATATGATTGATATGCAAGGAAACATTTTTTGTGAACAACGACGTATTGTGACGAAATATGGATTTTTAGAGGTACCCTAAATCATTTACCTTTATTCTGCTCGACGCCAACGAACAAATAAGGAAGCACGGAAATCTTAACCACCCCCACCAAAACAATCAATGAACGAATGACAAATGAACAGAAAATAAAACCCCTCCATGACACCGCACAGCCAATCTGAGCAGAAGATAGGGGATGTCCATCCCGAATTCCTCGGCCGATCACTAATTATGGCGCTAACATTATGAATATCATAGCGCTTACAGCAGACTCCACCTTCCCCTCTTGGGTATCACCGCTGCAGCACGGATTATACGATTTCCCGGATACATGACCATACTGCACCCCCCTGAAATAGAACAACCATTTCGCATCGCCGTGCCTTGTGTGCCGCACCCCCACCCCATCATATCGAATCCAGGATCATTTGTTTACTAGGAGGCTGCCCGAGAATAGACTGATCTACTGCGGACGAGCCTGGCTGACCGGATTTTCCGATTATTCTCGTTAAATAGAACGATTATTCGCCTCAAATAATCGTAAAATCCTGCTCATCCAGCCTCGCCCTCGCTACGATCGCTATTCTCGGACAGCCTCCTAGGAGGAAACCTGTCAAAAAGTTGTCGACTTATTTTGCCAAGCGGTCAAGAGCATCACTGCAAGCGCGCAAGAAAAGACCCTGATTCTTTTTGGAGGCTAAAGCGCTATGATCACATATCAGAGGAATTTGATCCCAAGTTGACCTAACGACAATTAGTTTTTTTTATTAATTGCAGGATGCAGGAGATACAAAGAAAAATTTGAAGAAATAAAATCCATCAACAACAACGAATAAAGCAGAACATGAATTTTTTTGAAGGACCACCCAACAACGTTCTCCACAATTGATTGCAGAAAGATCAGATTATGCTTAATCTCGTTGCCGCTACCATACACAGGTAATTTAACAAAGAAGAATACACCACATAAAATCAATTATTTAGCTTTATAATCAATCAAACAGGCTAATCAGCTAAACTTTTCTTCAGAATGCAATTAATAACATCTTAGAATTGTTACTAATTGAAGAAGATCACCCCTTGGCACATCTGCTAATCCGCAAAAATACCAAAGGGTGATCACTCAGGGAAACAAGTATTCCCCTGTGGCAGTCAATTAGAATGCGCCGCCAATTCCTGAAAACCAAACAATCATACCTATAACAATAAGACCAACGGTTGATGCGGCAACCAATTTGAATAATTTTCCATCATCCCATCTATTGTCATCCATGCTTGATATCTCCTTTTGAAAGTTTACTTCTTCATTCGTTCTTAGAAAACCCATAAACTTGGTAGGGTTGGTCAAGATTCTACGCATATTTCCATCTAATGGCAATATTTATTCAGACAGTTGTTAGCAACAAATAGCATGGTATAGGAAATTTCACGCCCCCCATTGCTACAGGAGCTAGTCTGAGAAAAATATGCCAGACATTATTCGTTAGATAATCAGCAATTTGCGCAAACATAATACTGCCAGACGCAAACAAATCATGTAATGCAATTGACGAAGTAGTATGGTTCCAGCCAGTTAAGTCTGTTGTGCACCAAGCACCTCAATACCAAATAGGAAGATTAATTACTCCTGAATCCGCAGGATGCACTTTACATAACCTGATCACAGTCATACTTCCCACGTAGATGAACCCTGCCACCAAGAATTCAACAAGAGAGGGATTAAGCGCTTCTGAAGAGATTGAATCGATGTATTTCTTGCTTGAAAAATCAGACCCCGGGTTATTTTGTAATCAGACTCGCAAATACTCATTTCTTTCTCCCAGCCAACGCTTAAGATGACACTGCGCAGCCTCTGGATAGTCACGCAGCATGCAATCTGCAACGGCACGTGCAGCTTCCAATAACTCTATATCCTGTTGCAGATCAGCAAAACGCAGCATTGGAATCCCGCTCTGGCGAGTTCCCAGAAATTCTCCCGGGCCACGCAGCTTTAGATCCTGCCGAGAAATTTCAAAACCATCGGTATATTTGAAAATAATACGCAATCGTTCACGTGCAATTTGGGATAATGGCTTCTGATATAACAGCACACATATCCCCACTTCATTACCACGGCCAATTCGTCCACGCAACTGGTGGAGTTGAGATAGCCCCATGCGTTCTGCGTGCTCAATAATCATCAGTGATGCATTTGGCACATCCACCCCAACTTCAATCACGGTGGTTGCAACCAGCAACTGAATTTCCCCTCGACTGAATGCGGTCATGATAGTCGATTTATCCTGGGCATTCAGTCGGCCGTGCACCAGATTAATCTTGAGATCAGGGAAAGTCTGGCTGAGTACTTCATAGGTTTCGACGGCTGTCTTAAGTTGTAATGTTTCAGATTCTTCGATCAGAGGACATACCCAATAGGCTTGCTTTCCTGCATGACATGCTTCTCGCACGCGCATGATCACTTCATTACGCCGCCTCTCATCAATCAACTTGGTAACAACCGTTGACCTACCTGGCGGCAATTGATCAATAACCGATACATCCAAATCAGCGTAATAGCTCATTGAAAGCGTCCGGGGGATCGGCGTTGCACTCATCATTAATTGATGAGGAATCCAATTTGACCCACTTCCTTTAAGCCGTAAAGCTAATCGTTGATGAACGCCAAATCGGTGCTGTTCATCGACAATTACCAGTCCTAGCCTGGAAAACTGGACCTGCTCCTGAAACAAAGCATGCGTACCTACAACCAACATGGCATTACCTACAGCGACTTCTGTCCGCTCCTGATCACGCCGCATCTTTTTCTGACTACCGGATAGCCATGCTACGGTGACACCGAGCGGAGCAAGCCAGGTCAGAAATTTTTGATAATGCTGCTCGGCAAGAATCTCTGTTGGCGCCATCACGGCCACCTGATAATCACTTTCGATTGCCTGCAAGGCTGCTAGCGCAGCTACAATGGTTTTACCACTCCCCACATCTCCTTGCAGAAGGCGTTGCATGGGATTTGCCGTGGAGAGATCACGCCTGATCTCATCTACCACTTTATTTTGTGCTTCAGTCAGGTCAAAAGCAAGTGATGCAAGCAGCACTTGTGCCAAACGATTATTTCCATGCAAAACAGGGGCCCGGTAACTTCTCCGCTGGAGATAATGCATGCGCATGGATAATTGCTGAGCCAGTAACTCATCAAACTTAATTCGCTGCCAGGCTGGATGAGTGCGAGATTGTAGTGAACTCAAAGCGACATCAGGGAATGGCTGATGCAGCAACCAGATACTCTCTCTAAATCCTGACAGCCGATACTGCTCCAGAATTGAGGCTGGAAGTGTTTCGGTCAAGCATTCAGTATCGCCACCATCCCCCAGAGCCTGCTGAATTAGTTTGGCAAGGGTTTTTTGTGTCACACCCGCGGTTGTTGGGTAAATGGGCGTCAAAGTTTCTGCAAGCGGCGCTTCTCCATGTACTACCCGGCATTTAGGATGAATCATTTCTAGACCAAAGAAACCAGCACGCACCTCACCAAACACCCTTACTCGTGTACCGACAGTATAGGTTTTTACCTGATTTGGGTAAAAATTCAGAAAACGAAGAAAAAGAGATCCAGTGGAATCCTCAATCTGGCAGACCAGCTGCCGTCGAGGACGTGTGATAATTTCACAATGAACAATCACCCCCTCGACCTGAACAGCATCATCTTCAACGATATCCTTGATAGCGCAAAGTCGTGTCTCATCTTCATAACGAAGGGGTAAATGCAAAACTAAATCTGCATCACTGCAAATTCCCAGCTTAACAAGCTTTTGCTGCAATTGTTGATTGATACATGAAAAGGGACTATGTTTTAGTGCATTCAAGTGAATTTCTTACTTACCTTATGTTATTCCCTTTCTATTTTCATAAGGGCATCTCTAAAAATTCAGAGTTTTAAACAAGACGAGGCGAGAACAAAAAATGTTGACGCAGCCTATGAGTGATATGTAAGGAAACATTTTTTGTGAACAACGACGTATTGTGACGAAGCGGGGTAAGCAGGCAATCCGCGCAGCGGATGCTCGCAAATATGGATTTTTAGAGGTGCCCATAAATAATAGCTACTTTATTAGCTTCTATTTAGGCAATACCATTACCGCATCCATTTCCACTAATGCGCCACGCGGAAGTGCCGCAACACCAACTGCAGCTCGTGCGGGATAGGGCTCACTAAAATGATTAGCCATCATCTCGTTAACTTTAGCAAAATTGGCAAGGTCAGTTAGATAGACGTTTAATTTAACAATATCACTCAAGCTGCCGCCGCTAGCTGCCGCAACCGCTTTCATATTGAGAATAACACGCTCAGTTTGCATTTCGAATCCTTCCACCATCTGCATAGTCGATGGATCCAGCCCAATTTGCCCCGAAAGATAGACCGTCTCTCCCCCACTGACACGTACTGCTTGCGAATAAGTGCCAATAGCTTGCGGCGCATCGGGTGTCTGGATAATTTGTTTATTCATTTTAACTCCTCTTAAGATAATATAACTGCGGTTAATAATTTTTGTTTAAGTGTTTAATCATTTCCAATGTATCAATCTCTATTACAGTAATCCAGATTACTCAAACAAATTTATGCAAAAACTCGTTATTCATGGCGGCAAACAACTTTGCGGCGAAATCAACATCT
>CAYNXU010000003.1:0-29707 GCA_964401225.1 uncultured Nitrosomonas sp. | reverse complement strand
AACTTCAAGAATACGATCTAGGAAAAATGAGCAACCTTTTTCGATAGAACAGGCCAGAATCTACCGAACCTTCTACAGGTTGTCAAACATAAAACGGTCGTTTTCATAGGGTTTGTAAGTCGCCTGCTATGATGCTTGGATAATTTTCTGTTGTGAGAACCGACATCGATCTCATGAAATCAGTACTAAGGGTGCTCTAATTTTTCCAGGAAAGTTAAGAATTCGGTGCGGTATTTACGATTGTGGCGCCAGAATACATCGGTGTGGGTGCCATCTGGAATTCGCCACAAGGTTTTAGGTTCGGCCAGTTTCTCGAAAACGATCTCACCAAGTTCGGGTTCCACCACGATATCGTGTTGTCCGTGAATGACCAGCACAGGAATCGGTGAAATCGATGCTAAATCTTGCGGCGCCCATTGATCATTTACCAATAAGTAACTCAGTGGCTGCAGCGGCCATGTGAACCAAGTATGTGCGAGTTTTACCCTGACGATTTTCTGGAAAGAATCGAAGGTGCTATCCGCAACAATAAGTTTTAAGTTGAGCTCGGATTTTTTATCAATCGCCGTCCGGAGCGCAACAATTCCTCCCATGCTTTGTCCGTAGATGATCATAGGCTCACCAGGGGATTTATTTTTCGCCACCCAATCAACTGCTGCATGGCCGGACTCTACACAGCTTCTGGGTGTAGGTTTACCTTCAGAAAGGCCATAGCCTGGAAAATCGAAAATGAAAAGATTGTAGCCTTCATCGGTAATCCAAGCTAACTGTAGGTAATGGGATGTCAAATTCTCAGCATTGCCGTGAAAAAAAACGATAGTTGCCTTTGCGGGAACTTTTCTTGCAGGAAACCACCAGCCATGCAGTTTTCGTTGGGCGATATCGGTAAAAAAAATATCTTCTGGCGCGTATCCCGCTGCCTTCGGATCATAATAAAGACGCTTTTTGTCGGGATAGTAGAAAAGACTAGAGCAACTGCTGAGCGTAGCGATGCCTAGAATGACCAGGAAAAATAACCACGTGAGTTTCGCGCGCATGATTTTCATGAGGATAAGCGTTAGCAGCGTTACACGATCTGGTTGAGGATGAATAGAGGCTGGCAGTATTGCAGTATAAACCAGGAAAGCGGTGGATTTTTCTCTCTTGTAAAATCAAAGATCATATGACACATTTGACGGCACAAGGTCAAAGATCGTAGGATCAGCCTTGGTCACTTTCCGAATCAGCAGCTTTATACGAAATATGGGCTATACAAGGTTCCGACAACAACAGGCTGGGAATCGGCGCATGCCAAGTGTAAAGTACATCGGAAAACCGTGTGCAGGAATTGGGATAGCAGGGCTTGCGAAGCAAAAACTTGCAAAACCGTATGTATAGTTTGATGAGGAAGGACTGGTGAAGTTGACTAGGAGGCTTCACCAAACGAAAGGGGCGGCAACAGTTAAGCAACCCCTAATGGTGATCGAAAGTCAGTCCTTTGCTCTACCGGCTTTGTTAACAGCAATGCAAAAAGTGTAAACAAAATTTAATTTGCTAACATACCCCTATATATTAGCTTAATACGCTTACATCATCCCAACCGATTTGACCCTCATGTACTCCTATTAAAGTTATTGATACGTTGTCACCAAAACTTACTATGAAATCATCACCTTGGAAATGTGTATCAGTAATAAAACTAGCCAGATGATCATTCGAAGTTAAGCCAAGACCGGTATCAAAAACAAGCCTATCTCCCTCACTGTGATGAAAATCACCAATCACGAGATGCCCCGCCTCTCGGAAAACAAAGTCATCTGCCCCTTGTCCACCTTGGCAATGTTCACCACTGCGTACCGCGATGAAATCATCATTAGCGGTAGGAGAATATCTCAATGTCTCATGAAATTTAAAAGGGCTGTCATCAGACCCTTGAAATACTTCAGAAGTCCGAAAGAAAATACCATCACTATCGCTATCCTCATAGCGGGTAATCTCTGTACCGAATGGTTTGATCTCAGTCCGGATCACAGCACCGCCATCCAGTGTATATGTCTCGGTTCCATCATCATCAATTGATTTCTGTTCCAGTTTGCCATCATCAAACTCAAAGACAGCCACAACCTGACCATTCACAATATCAAACTTAAACGCTTTGCGATCCCCGCCGCTAACAGAATCATCAATACCTGTCACCCGATCATCATTGATATCGTGATTTAAATCATCATCTGCACCCTTACTCATAACATGCTCCTTGTTTAACCTTAAGTTAATTCAGTCTATCAGAAAAATGCTCTTCCGCAGAATCTGTGGGTAGTAGCAATAAGGTCTGCAATAAAAAATAGTTGTTCTTGCGGCATCAGGGACCTCGATGAATTAAAAATGTGCGTACACTTCAAAATAACGGCAAAAAAACTATTTGAGATTCCTAAAGGAAAAATTATGCAATATTTCGTGCAGGCCGTTTAATTCAGACACTAACCTTGATGCTTTATGCATAATTCCCGTCACTTGTATGCACTACATAAGGAGGTATCATAAGAACAACGCTAGATTTACCTGAAAATTTGCTAAACGAAGCAATGCGAGTAACCCACGCCAAAGCTAAAACAGCCGTTATCGTGTTGGCACTAACGGAGTTAATCTGGAAATCATAAATTTCGGAGCTTAAGAAATTCATGGGAAAAATCGAATTGGATATTAACTAAGGGGTTGGTATCCAGTCACCATTAGGTATTAACTGTCTTGTTTTCATCCCTTTCGCTTTGTGGCCATTCCATCGCTAACCTTCCCAGCCCTTCCTTATTAAACCGTGCGCCCAGTTCTGCCGTAAGCGGCTTTCCGATGTTCTTCACACCAAGTTATACTCGTTATACTTCAAAATTCGATTTTTATAATCCCTCATCCGACCTTCTCCCGGCGGGAGAAGGTATAGATGCTGAAATTTGAAGTGCGATGAGTATATGTGTTGTTTTCCTGCCGGCTGTTGCCGAAATCATGCATGTCCCATATTTCGTATAAAGCTGTTGGTTCGGAAAGCGCCCAAGGCCGATCCTATGATCTTTAGCCTCGGGTCAAGAAGCGGAGTCAAGACTTGCATTGTATTATGTCGCAAGCCTTGATGCTCTTGACGCGGGCTTGGCTACAGTTTGATATGCAATGAATGCGTGGTGTGATATAGAAGGTAGCTGATTCTTAGTTGATTTTTCTTGTTTTAATAGGACTGCATGCTTCACATGCAGGATCTTTCTTCAGGTTAATCGCTCGCCATTTCATTGCGAGTCCATCGAGCAGCAGTAAGCGGCCATTGAGGGTTTCACCAATTCCTAGCAATACCTTAATCGTTTCTGCTGCCTGGGTGCAGCCTATGATGCCCGCCAAGGGGGAGAATACGCCCATTACGGCACAATTGGGGTCGTCATCTTCGCCGAACATGGGGAAAAGACAATGATAGCAAGGGCTATTGGCTTTACGCAGATCAAATACCGAGACTTGCCCATCGAAGCGCACAACAGCGCCGGATATCAAGGGTTTTTTATGAAAAAGGCAGGCTTGATTGATGGCGTGACGGGTAGCAAAATTATCGCTCGCATCGACGACTGCATCGACACTAGAGAGTAAGTGCAGCAAACTGTCTTCAGTTACCTGCTCTTGTAAGGCTATGATTTTGACCTCCGGATTGATGTGGTGAAGCATTCTCTGGGCAGAAGTCGTCTTGGGTAGACCAATTGCATTGGTCGTGTGGATGATTTGTCTTTGCAGATTAGTGAGATCAACGTGATCTTTATCGCAAATAATAATTCTTCCGATACCGCTGGCAGCAAGATACAACGCAGCGGGTGAACCCAGTCCACCCGCTCCGATGATCAGTACGCATGATTCTGTTAGCTTTTCTTGTCCCCTGATATCAATCTGGGGTAACAGAATATGACGGCTATAGCGCAATAGCTGATGATCATTCACGATGCTCCCGCTCCGATTTCACAGCTCCTACTTTTATTTCATATATTAACTGTTTGTTTTTGCAGTTTTTGTAGACTTTCTTTTTGAGTCTGCATCAACGCTTTTGAGATGCTCGATGGCTCTGGAGAGTAAAAGATCATCGCTTGAGCCAAACTCTACCGGAGCACTCTTTTTCTTGCTCTTAGATTTTTTACCTTTTGATGCATCCTCAGATCCATTCGATTGTTTTGAGCTTGTAATACCTGCTGCATCGTTTTCATCATTTTTGTTGCTGCGCAGATGTCGACTTAGATCTGATTCACGCAATTGTCGGGATACATCATCGTTTTCATCAATAATATCGGGAGTAATTCCCTTGGCTTGAATAGACTGCCCGTTTGGTGTGTAGTAACGTGCAGTCGTCAGCTTGATTGCAGTATTGTTGCCAAGGGGAAGGATGGTTTGCACCGAGCCTTTGCCGAATGTCTGCGTGCCCATGACGATGGAGCGCCCGTGATCCTGCAAGGCGCCAGCTACAATTTCAGAAGCAGACGCTGAGCCCCCGTTTACCAGAGTAACCATCGGTACTGTTTTGGTTCCGGGCGGTAGGCTAGTTAAATAATCTTTACCAGGGCCACGCAGATAGTGCTCGGGACTGGCAAAGAGCCGCATTTTCGCATCACTGGTGCGCCCTTCTGTATATACGACAAGCGCGTTGGCTGGAAGAAATGCTGCTGAAACAGCTACTGCGCTATTTAACAATCCGCCTGGATCGTTGCGTAAATCAAGGACGAGTCCTTTCATGGGTACTTTGCTTTCTTTGAATAATTTTTCAATCGCTTGTGCCAAATTTTCGCCGGTATGTTCCTGGAATTGTGTGACACGCAAATAACCATAACCAGGCTCAACTAACTTAGATTTGACGCTTTCAATTTTGATAATGGCGCGAACTAATGTGAATACCAGTGGCTCAGTTTCACCTTCGCGTGCGATTGTGAGTGTAATTGAGGTATCAGGCTTGCCGCGCATGCGCTTGATAGCCTCGTTAAGTGTCATGCCCTTAACCGCAGTATCATCCAGTTTGATAATCAGATCGCCGGTTTTGATGCCAGCTCGAAATGCGGGGGTATCTTCTATCGGTGAGATAACTTTGACCAGACCATCTTCCATCGTCACTTGGATACCAAGTCCACCAAATTCGCCCTGCGTGCCAATTTGTAGCTCTTTATATTCCTCACTGTCTAGATAGGCGGAATGTGGATCCAGTCCAACGAGCATGCCATTAATCGCCTCGGTGATGAGTTTCTTGTCATCAACAGGCTCGACATAATCGCTTTTAATGCGACCAAATACCTGTGTGAAGGCTCGTAACTCCTCGATTGGGAGAGGAGGTAACTCGGCTTTGAGTGCCTTGTCAGCAACCGCGGAAAAATTGAGACTGATCATCACTCCGGCAATAACGCCAAAGAAGACTAAACTGAGTTTTTTAACAAAATTATCCATCACGTATTCTCCGCACCTATCAATGTTACAATTTTCACCATAAAATTTTATTCTATTCTTACCCAAGTTAGCGGATCAAATGGCGTACCCTGGTGTCGCAATTCAAAGTATAAACCCGATTCACGATTACCGCCGCTGTTTCCTACCGTTGCTATCGTATCTCCACTACGGACTCTATCACCGACACGTTTGTAAATAGTCTCATTGTGGCCATAAAGACTCATGTAGTTGTTGCCATGATCCAAAATCATAAGATTTCCAAATCCTCGTAACCAATCAGCGAATACTACTTGTCCACCAGCAATCGCTTTTACTTCATTACCGCTGCGGGAACGGATAAATAATCCTCTCCACTTAACGCCCCCCTCTTGCCGTGGACTATTAAATCTGTTGACAAGTTCCCCTCGTACGGGTAACCGGAGCTTGCCTTTGAGTGATGCAAACGAACGACCGCTGATAGAAGAATCAGGCAGTACGCGATTATGAAGTGGGGTTGGGGAAGATACTCGGGGTGTCGACGGAGGGGTAGATTTTTTTTGGGCAAGTAGTTTATCGAGTTCTTTTACCAGATTGGTCAGGCGCTGTTCATCATCTTTGAGTTTGCTGATTTCCTGTTGCTGTTGGGTGATTTTTTCAGAAAGATTTGCAAGAATCTTTTCCCGTTTTATTTTTTCCTGCTCAAGTTGAAGTTTTTGTTTGGTTTGCTCGGTTTGGATTTTTGCGATATCTTCTCTTTTTGCGCGACTTTCACGAGTTAATACCTCTAGCTGTTCATGTTGATTGCGTAAGGCGTCAATATTCTCCGAACGTGCTCGCTTCAAGTATCCGTAGTAATGGAGGTTGCGTGCTATTTGGTTGGGATCTTGCTGGCTGAGTAATAACTGGAGGTAATCTTGCTGCCCATTCAAATATTGATAGTAAAGCATTTCGCCGAGCTGCTCTTGTTGTATTTTAATGTGGCTTTGAATTTGCTCAGATCGATCCAGCAGCAGATTGAGGCTGTTATCGGCCTCAATCTGTCGTTGTGCAAGCCTGGCCAATATACGATTGGTCTCACTGATGGCACGCTCCGAATCGCGCAGAGCATCCGCTGCTTCAGTTTTAGAAGTTTCCTTTTTTGCCAGATCTTTTTGTAGAGACTTAATGCGATTTTGTAATTGTTTTAAATTTTCTTTACTGGCTTGCGGATTAGCATAAAGTTGGCATGAGCATATCAGTGCGAGAAGAAACGTAATGATTTTGCGCAGTGTGACACTTGCACGGTAACGCATGGCTTATTTCAAAGATTGCGCGCAATGCATAGGAATTTCATATTTTACAGGATCTACTATGTTAAACATTCGCTTTAGTTTGGTTTGCTACGGCTGATATGGCTGCTTCAATTTCGGTTGAGTTGCCTAAATAGTAGCTGCGCATAGATTTCAGGTTATCATCAAGCTCATAAACCAGGGGAGCGCCGGTGGGTATGTTATAACTCACAATATCTTCATCAGAAATATTATCAAGATATTTAATGAGCGCTCGCAACGAGTTACCATGCGCAGCAATAATCACCCGTTGGCCTAATTTGACTTGCGGTGCGATTGTTTGGTTCCAGAAAGGCAAAAATCTAGCGACAGTATCTTTGAGACTTTCGGTCACAGGAATGTCTTGTTTAGCTAAATGGCTATAACGAGGATCAAAACCAGGAAAGCGTTCATCATTAGTTGTAAGGGCTGGTGGCTGAATATCGTAGCTGCGTCGCCATAGCAAAACTTGCTGATCGCCAAAGCGAGCCGCTGTCTCTGCTTTGTTTAAGCCTTGTAACGCGCCATAATGTCGCTCATTGAGTCGCCAGGTGAGATGGATGGGCACCCACATCTGATTCATTTGATCAAGCGTAACCCAAAGTGTGCGAATGGCGCGCTTAAGGACCGAGGTGTAGGCAACATCAAAGTTAAAGCCATTATCTCTTAATAGTTGACCGGCAGTTCTGGCTTCTTCCAGTCCTTTAGGTGTTAAATCTACGTCTGTCCAACCAGTGAAACGATTTTCCTTATTCCAAATGCTTTCTCCATGCCGCAGGAGAACGAGTTTTTTCATGTTGACCTTCAAAAGAAGAAGCTAGTGGTTTGTAAAAGCAGCTGATGCATTAAGATTTTATTATATTTTGGCAAAGAACGCAGCATGTAGCAGCAACCTTCGTTGTTTATTTTTGCAGCGACACATGATTTTTATGAGATGGAGATTCTTGAGTACTCTGGTAAACTACTGGGTTATTAACCCGAATATTTTATAAATTGACACATGAACTAACGTCTTTTGATGAATGGAATGGGAAGGATTTTGCTAAGTCGGGTGTATAAGTCACTACACCACATCTTTTAAAACTTCCTTGTTAATCAAAGAAAGCGAAAGCGCTGAAGATCACCAAGTGAATTTATGAAATACTCGGGTTAAGGAATTGAATAACGAGAATTGGAACGAACGTTTATATGGAATCAACTTTTTTACAGGATAATATTTTTTTCATCATCGCCGCGATGATGAGTGGTGGTATGTTGTTGTGGCCAATGATTTCACGTAATTCTGCCAGGGAGATAGATTTTCAGAAAGCCATCCAATTAATTAATTATGAGGATGGACTAATACTTGATGTTAGGGATGATAATGAATTTGCAGAGGGGCATCCGCCTAATTCAAAACATATTTCTGTTGAGAGAATTGATGAGCGCTGGCAAGAACTGGAAAAATTCAAAGATAGGCCTATTGTTGTCATATTTCGTCCTGGTAAACGTGCGGGCCATGTTGGTACGGTGCTACGTAAGAATGGTTTTAAGAAGGTATACAATCTTAGTGGCGGGATCGATACATGGCGACGAGAGAATCTTCCTATGATAAAAGGGTAACCAGGCAGGAAATAGATATGGTGAAAGTGATTATGTATGTGTCGGGTTTTTGCCCTTATTGCACGATGGCAGAGAAATTACTGAAATCCAAAGGCGTTGATGAGATAGATAAAATCAGAGTCGATTTGCACCCTGATCAACGTGCTGAAATGATAAGAAAAACAGGGCGTCGCACCGTTCCTCAGATCTATATCGGGGAAACCCATGTAGGAGGTTATGATGATCTGGTGCAACTTGATCAGCAAGGAGGCATCGCCGGGTTGTTATCAAGTTAGCTGGAGTAGTTCATGAATTAGTCCGATGATTGCGCGGTAATTTGATTAATAGGGAAGTTTTGAGAGGGCGAGGTGTAGTGATTCTGCACTCGACTGAACCGAATATTATTTGTTAATCAAAAGGTAAGTGAGGGTGTGTGTCAATTTGTGAAATATTCGGATTAATATCCCGTGATGTTCTATCGTTTAAAATTTTTATTATCAATCCCAGGTGAACGCAAATATGAGTGAGCAACAACCAGTTTTTACCATAGAGAAAATATATGTCAAGGATCTTTCTCTGGAGATCCCCAATGCGCCACGTATCTTTCTTGATCGTGAAGCGCCAGAGATCAATTTACAGTTAAATACCCAAGATGCTTGTGTTGAGGGAGATATTTACGAGGTTTTGTTGACCATAACAGTTACTGCACGAGTTAAGGAAAAAACCATGTTTCTGGTTGAAGCTCACCAGGCAGGAATTTTTCGGATACGTAACGTGCCGGAAAATGATATCAATCCTGTGTTGGGTATTGTGTGTCCAAATATTTTATTTCCTTATTTACGCGAAACTGTATCGGATATCGTAATTCGTGCTGGTTTTCCCCCGGTTCTCCTGAATCCGGTGAATTTTGAGGCTATCTATCATCAGAAAAGGCAACAGGCCGAATCAAAAACCGAAATAAGTCAAAATACGCCACAAGCAGAAAATATACATTAAGGGAGGGAAGTACTTGTTACAACAAAGAGACTTGATTGGGAGTTTCTTTCTATTTCTTATGCTCGCTTTCCCACGTTGGAGCGTGGCTGCGGAAGCGGAATTTTTATCTATCTCAGAAAACGCCGTCACAATGTACGATGCGCCTTCGCTGAACGCAGAGAAGTTATATGTGGCAAGTCTTCATCTGCCAGTGGAAGTCGTGGTGAAAGTTGAAGGATGGGTTAAGGTACGTGACAGCAGTGGTGCGTTAGCATGGGTGGAGAGAAATTATTTAACTGAAAAGCGCTATGTTATTGTGACGGCTCCTTTGGCGAGTATTCATCAATCAGCAGATACTCGATCACCCCTCCTTTTTCAGGCTGAAAGAAATGTAGTTTTAGAATGGTTAAGCACTGAGGCTGGTGGTTGGGTTAAAGTGCGTCTCAGAGAGGGCCAGATTGGTTATATCAGATCTCATCAGGTTTGGGGTTCATGAGAATTGCTGTGTTAGGTGCAGGTGCTTGGGGCACGGCACTGGCGATTAGTCTTTCTGCGAACCATCAAATTACATTGTGGACGAGAGATCCGAATCAGTTGCGTGATCTCGTGACACAACGAGTTAATCGACGTTATCTTCCTAATTTGATTTTACCTGAAACTCTGCAATTGACAGCAGAGCTTGAGTTGGCCGTCAGAACCGCTGAATTAATTTTGATTGCTATTCCTATCGCTGGATTGCGTGAGTTATTACAGCAAATTAAAGTATTGGATAAAGTGTTGCCGGTTGTTCTTGGATGCAAGGGATTTGAGGCGCAATCATCAAAGTTGCCTCATCAAGTTGTGCGAGAAGCCTATTCAACGACAGTTCCCTGTGGTATTTTGTCAGGTCCAAGTTTTGCGCAGGAGGTAGCACAGGGTTTACCTACAGCACTTACTTTGGCATCAGATAACGATGAATTTGTTAGGCATATCACCAGTGAAATACATACAGCTTATTTGCGTATTTATTCAAGTAACGATGTGGTGGGTGTAGAAACGGGCGGAGCCGTGAAAAATGTTATCGCCATCGCTACTGGGATTTCGGATGGGATGAGCTTGGGTAACAATGCGCGCGCTGCATTGATTACTCGTGGTCTGGCAGAGATTACGCGTATGGGTGTTGCGTTGGGTGGCTGTAAGGAGACATTCATGGGATTAGCAGGTATTGGCGATCTGATATTAACCTGCACAGGCGACTTGTCGCGTAACCGTCAGGTAGGCATGATGCTGGCCAGGGGTCAGTTACTGCCTGAAATTTTGCATAAAATCGGGCATGTTGCAGAAGGAGTATATACAGCACGAGAGGTGGATCGAGTCGGGCAACATTTAAAGATTGAGATGCCTGTAACACAAGCCGTTTGCAACATTTTGTATGATGGTGTACCTGCAGAAGAAGTCGTAAAAAAAATTCTAGATCGAGAGCCAAGAACAGAATTTGATTGACCGTGAATGTACAAGATGTGCTCTGTATATAGTGCAAATGGCAGAAGAGTATGCAATGATTGCACATCTTTTTGTATTTGATAAGTATTTTGAGCCTTTTTTAGCGCTCAGCGCAATGTGGATGGTTTTTCAACAGTCTGTTAAATTAGATTCGGGTATTCATGTTTGCAGCTTTCCAAAAGATTTTATCTGTATTTGTTTTAAAAATGCCTAAAAGAAGGAAATTTTCAGGCAATGACTTGACCGGGTGCAAATGGCTTGATATAAGGGCATCTGCAGGGCTTTCTGTTTGTGATTTAACTACCAATAACCCAAACAACATAAAGGGGAATTAAATGAATAAATCTGATCTTATCGATGCTATTGCAAAGTCTGCTGATATTTCTAAGGCATCTGCGGGAGATGCATTAAATGGCGCACTATCTGCGATCAAAGATGCGCTTAAAAAAAATGAAAGTGTCACATTAGTTGGTTTTGGGACCTTTAAAGTAGGCAAAAGAGCCGCTCGTACTGGGCGTAATCCACGGACTGGCGCGGCTATAAAAATCAAAGCAGCCAAAGTACCCAAATTCACCGCTGGTAAAGCGCTCAAAGATGCAGTAAACTAGCGGCACCTTATGGAGCAAAGGTGGGGTGCTTAGCTCAGCTGGTAGAGCGTCGCCCTTACAAGGCGAATGTCGGCGGTTCGATCCCGTCAGCACCCACCAGCAAAACAGTAAAACGAGTTAATCGCTAGCAAGGAGTGGTAGTTCAGTTGGTTAGAATACCGGCCTGTCACGCCGGGGGTCGCGGGTTCGAGTCCCGTCCACTCCGCCAAATCAGTAGATCAAAGGCGAATTTAATAAAGTACTAGCCTTCCTTCTCATTTACTTCACTGGATTTTAGCTGTGTTTGATTTTGTACATCGAAAAAAGACGATCGTTCAGATTATCTTGCTGATAGCAGTTCTGCCATTTATGTTTTGGGGAGTGCAGTCGTATCGTTCTGACAGTCAGGCAAGTTATGTTGCAGTAGTCGATGGTGAAGAGATTCAGCGGAGAGAATTTGAGCAAGCGCTGAGGAACCAGTTTGAAAACATGCGCAATATGCTCGGGGATAATTTTGATAGTGCGCTTTTTGATAATGCTGAAATGCGCCTAGCTGTTCTGGAAAGCCTGATTCAGAGAAAACTACTGATACGTGAAGCCACTAATGTCGGACTTGCTGTATTGGATTCCCAATTAGCGCGTGAGATTCAGAGTATTTCGGCATTTCACGATGATCAAAAATTTTCTTATCAGCGCTATGAAGAGTTGTTGCGTCGCCAGGAAATGACGCCAGCGATGTTTGAATCGCGAGTCAGCGCTGAGATTATGCAGCAACAGTTACTGGAATCAGTTGCTAAGAGTGCGTGGGTTCCTGAGACTGTAACCAAAAATCTAGCCTATTTAAGCGAAGTAAAGCGCGAGATAAATCAAATTCAAATTGAACCGAAGCAATTTATATCGCAGATAGTTCCTGACGAAGCTGCGATAAACGCTTATTACGATAACCATCAAACCGATTTTCTTCTACCAGAGCGAGTGCGTGTTGAATATTTGGTGTTGTCACTGGAAGAACTTATTCAACAAGAAGACGTAACAGAAGATGAGATCAGAAGTTATTTTGATACGCATCAAGATGAATTTGGTCAAGAGGAGGAGCGTCAGGCTAGTCATATTTTAATAGCAATTTCTGAAACGGCTTCTGATGATGAGAGAGAATCGGCACGTCATAAGGCAGAGGATTTAATGTCTCAACTGAAAGAGGAGCCAGATAATTTTGCTGAGTTAGCCAAAGAATATTCCGAAGACCCGGGATCAGCAAAATTAGGTGGTGACCTCGGGTTTTTAGGTCGCGGTATTCTGGTCAAAGAATTTGAAGATGAGTTGTTTCAAATGCAACCTGACGAAATTCGTGGCCCTGTTGAAACCGCATTCGGTTTCCATATCATCAAACTGACCGCGATAAAACCAGCTGATGTAGCCTCTTTAACAGAAGTAAGGGATGACATTGAGCAAATTCTAAAGCGTCAGAAAGCTGCCAGTCATTTTGGTGAAATTGCTGAAGATTTTAGTAATACAGTTTACGAGCAAAGTGACACTTTGCATCTCGCTGCCGAGCAGTTTGGTTTGTCGATTAAGCAAAGTGATTGGATCAATAAAAATTCAAAAGAGCCTACAATCCTTGCTAATCGGAATTTGCTGCACGCTATTTTTTCAGATGATGCAATTAACAATAGACGAAACACCGAAGCCATAGAAGTCATGCCGGATACTTTTGTATCTGCTAGAGTGGTAGAGCACAAGGCGGCTACAATTCAATCATTGGATGTAGTGAGAGACGAAGTCATTGAGCGCGTTAAGCAGCAGATGGCGGTTGAAATGGTTGAAAAGGAAGGTAGGGCTAAGCTAGACCAATTGCAACAAGCAGAGGAAGGCGACAACTTGCTTGCATGGGGAGAGGCTAAGGAAGTTTCATATATGCAGTCACAAGGTATGGATATCGATACGTTGCGTGCTGTTTTTCAAATGGAAATAGATAGTTTGCCTGCTTATACTGGTGTAATGGGTTCAGATGGTAAATTTAATCTGATTCGGATCAACCGTGTGATTGATCCGGATTTTTCAGATAAATCCCGATATCAGGTTTTTGGAGGGCAGTTAAAACAAATGCTTGTCCAAGAAGAGCTATCAGCTTATCAGACGGGGCTCAGGAAAAGATACGATGTAAAAATCCGCGAAGAAAGTTATTGATGATCGTTTGTGCAATTGAATTGCTATTCATCTAAATCAAAAGCAATCGTATTGAAGCCAGCATCAACATAAGTAATTTCACCTGTAATGCCGCTCGCTAGATCACTGCAGAGAAAGGCGGCAGCGTTTCCTACTTCATCAGTAGTGACGTTTCTTCTCAGTGGCGCAACTTTCTCAGCATAACCGAGAAGCTTTCCAAAATTTCCTATACCGGCTGCTGCTAGCGTTTTAATGGGCCCTGCCGAAATCGCGTTAACACGAATTCCTTTTTTACCTAGACTGGACGCCATAAAACGAACATTTGCTTCCAGGCTGGCTTTTGCTAAGCCCATAACGTTATAATTTGGCATAACGCGAACAGCACCTAAATAGCTGAGGGTGAGTAAGGCGGCATTTCTTCCCTGCATTAACGGAAGTCCTGCTTTTGCTAATGCTGTAAAGCTATAAGAGCTGACATCATGAGCAACATGGAATGCTTCGCGATTTACGCTGTCAAGATAATCGCCGGTTAACGCCTCACGTGGTGCAAATGCAATCGAATGTACAATGCCATCCAGTCCATTCCACGCTTTAGCTAAATCTTCAAAGCATTGAGTGATTTCTTCATCATTCTTTACATCGCAGCGAAACAGCAAACGACTATCGAAATCAGTGGCTAGTTTTGCAACGCGTTCTCGTATATCGTCTCCTTGAAAAGTAAAGGCCAGCTGCGCGCCTTCGCGTTTCATTGCTTTAGCTATACCATAAGCGATAGATCGATTGCTGAGTAAGCCGGTGATGAGAATGCGTTTATTGTCTAAAAATCCCATGTTATTTCCTTCATTTGTAGAATCTTCCATTATTATAGCTGAAGGTTTACGATAAAGGGGTGGCGAGGATGACTCGATTTCTTGGCGAAATGTCGTATTTATAAGCGTTAAGACAATAAGTAACGAGTTATATTTGCAATCACATTGTTAATGTGTGATGCATACGGACTGAAGAAAAATAAACTGACTGCTGTAGATGCCATGGTCTATCATCTATGCCTCGGGAAATATTTTTCCAATTGTGGCGTCCTGATTTAGATGCTTTACCTGCTTCGGATACCTTGTCTCTTCTTTTATGAATTCTTTAAGATGAATCCACTGATACCATCTATTTTGATTTTTCTCCTAACAGCCTGCAGCGGGGCGATATGGAATAATCCCTATCCGAGTGAGGATGCTGGTAAAAATATACTTTATAACGCATTCGCGGAACGACCCAAGCATCTTGATCCTGTTCAATCGTATAGTTCCAATGAGATTTTATTTACTGCTCAGATATATCAACCGCCACTGCAATATCACTATTTAAAGCGTCCATTTACACTTATCCCGCAAACAGTGGACAAAATGCCCGTCATACACTATTTCGATGGAGATGGAAATCTTTTACCCGTCGACAGTGATGCTGCAAACATTGCGTATTCTGTTTATGAGATTTCTATTAGGCAGGGAATCTATTATCAACCTCATCCGGCTTTTGCGATGGATGATCAAGGCGGATTGCGCTATCACGAATTGACACAAAAGGATTTGCGGAAAATTTTTACACTTGCCGATTTTTCTCAAACAGGTACGCGAGAATTGTTGGCGGAAGATTACATATATCAAATCAAGCGATTAGCTCATCCAAGATTGCATTCACCAATATTTGGCTTAATGGCGGATTATATCGTGGGGCTTAGAGAGTATGCCGAAACCTTAAGAACGGTAGCTGATGCCGCACCCAAAGGGACTTACCTTGATTTGCGGGGTATTCCATTGGAAGGGGTGGAAAAAGTGGATGACTATACTTATCGGATTAAAATAAACGGCAAGTATCCCCAGTTCATTTATTGGCTAGCGATGCCTTTTTTTGCGCCTATTCCGTGGGAAGCCGATCATTTCTATACTCAGCCCGGGCTTGCTGAAAAAAATATCACGCTAGATTGGTATCCTATTGGGACGGGACCTTATATGCTTACTGAAAATAATCCAAATCGGATTATGGTTTTGGAGAAAAATCCAAATTTCTCCGGGGAGTTTTACCCAACCGAGGGTATGCCCGAGGATGTAGAAACGGGATTATTGAAAGATGCTGGCAAACCTATTCCATTCATAGATAAGGTTGTATTTAGTCGCGAGAGAGAAAGCATTCCGCGGTGGAATAAGTTTTTGCAAGGGTATTATGATGCTTCAGGGATTGGTTCTGACAGCTTTGATCAGGCAGTTCAATTAACCGGACAAGGGGAAGCTACGGTGACAGAAGCGATGCAGTCCCAGGGAATACGATTGGAGACTGCGGTAGCCCCTTCCACTTATTATATGGGGTTCAATATGCTCGATCCCGTGGTGGGCGGACGTACAGAGCAAGAAAAAGCATCGGCCCGAAAATTACGGCAAGCAATTTCAATCGCCGTGGATTATGAAGAATATGTCTCGATATTTGCCAATGGTCGAGGTATTCCGGCGCAAGGTCCTATTCCGCCTGGAATTGCGGGTTATCGTGAAGGAAAGGAAGGGATCAATCCGATTGTGTATAGCTGGCAGGATGGAAAAGCGCAGCGTCGATCCATAGAAGAAGCTAAGGCTTTGTTGGCTGAGGCGGGTTATCCTAATGGCATTGATATAAAGAGTGGGGCGCCGCTAGTATTATATTTTGATGTAACCTCTCGTAGTGCGGACGATAAATCTGTGCTTGACTGGATGCGTAAGCAGTTTGGAAAAATTAATATCCAGTTGGTTGTTCGGAGTACTGACTACAATCGCTTCCAGGACAAAATACGCAAGGGGAATGCGCAGATCTTTGAATGGGGCTGGAATGCGGATTATCCTGACCCAGAAAACTTCTTGTTCTTGCTATACGGTCCTCAGCGCAAAGTAGGCAATAATAGTGGAAATAATGCAGCTAATTACGACAATCCAGAATATAACCGGTTATTTGAGCAAATGGAGAAGATGGAAGATAATCCGGCGCGTGAGCAGATTATTGATCGTATGGTAGAGATTCTGCGTCAAGATGCGCCATGGCTGTGGGGGTATCATCCAAAGGATTATGCTCTGTATCATGAGTGGTTTCAGAATGTGAAACCCAATAAACAATCCTACAATAATATGAAGTATTTGCGTATCGATCCTGTTTTGCGTGAGCAGAAGCGGCGCGAATGGAATGAACCAGTCATATGGCCAATTGGAACGGGGGTGGCTGTTCTTTTGTTAAGCCTGCTTCCTGGGATTATCGCTTATCGTCGTCGGGAACGAAAAGTCGAACTCAAAAGATTAACGGCCTAATTATAATTTTGAGTCAACATGCTTAATTACATTATTAGAAGAGTGCTTTATGCCATTCCTATCCTTATAGGTGTGAATCTCATTACGTTTACTCTGTTTTTTGTGGTGAATACGCCAGATGATATCGCGCGAATGCATCTAGGGGTTAAGCATGTGACGGATGAGGCTATCATGAAATGGAAGCAGGAGCGAGGTTATGACAAGCCTTTGTTATATAACAGGGAGGTTGAGGGGGCGGAAAAATTAACGCGCACTATTTTCTTCGAAAAATCGGTTGCCATGTTTGTGTTTGATTTCGGTCGCGCTGACGATGGTCGTGATATTGCGCATGAAATAAAATCGCGAATGTTGCCCAGTTTGGCGATAGCGCTACCCGTATTTATATTGGGATTACTGGTTTATATTACGATCGCGCTGGTGATAGTATTTTTTCGTATGACTTACATCGATTTTTGGGGTGTGGTGTTATGCGTAGCGCTGATGTCGATTTCAAGTTTGTTTTATATAATCGGTGGTCAGTTCCTTGTGAGCAAGCTGTGGCATTTGGTACCAATTTCTGGCTATGGCAGCGGATTGGACGCCAGTAGATTTCTGCTGTTGCCTATAATCATCGGTGTGATAGGTAGTACTGGTGCAAACGTGCGCTGGTATCGTACAATTTTTTTGGAAGAGATGAACAAGGAGTATGTTCGCACGGCACGTGCAAAAGGTTTGCCGGAAAGCATCGTACTATTCCGGCACGTACTTAAAAATGCCATGATCCCGATACTGACGGGTGCGGTGGTCGTGATTCCGCTATTATTTCTTGGTAGTCTGATCGTTGAATCCTTTTTTGGTATACCGGGACTGGGTAGTTATACCATTGAAGCAATCAATTCGCAGGATTTTGCTGTCGTGCGTGCGATGGTTTTTCTTGGCTCGTTACTTTACATTATTGGTTTGATCTTGACGGATATATCCTATACCTTGGTAGATCCAAGAATAAGACTGGAGTAGGGTGTGTCATCAGTATTGGTTTGCTTATGTGCAATGAGGCAATGGAATGCAGCATCGCTAATAGTCAACAGGAATGGGGTCGAGACTACGCCATAAATACCATGTCGCTACTGATCGCCAAGGGCGCCAGTTAAGCGCAATGGTTTGTAATCTGCTCTTTTCTATTGGTTGATTTTCATTGTAATGAATGCTGACAGCCCGCTGCAATCCAATGTCATCTAATGGTAATACGTCCGGGCGCTGCATGTGAAAGATCAGAAACATTTCTGCAGTCCATCGACCGATGCCTTTTATCTGGACAAGGTGGGCAATCACTGCTTCATCACTCATTTCCCGCCACGTTGTATCGTTATATCCCCCATTCATGAAGCGCATGGACAAATCTTGTAAATAGCATATTTTTCTGGCAGATAGGCCGCATGCGCGTAATGTATTTGTATCGATGTTAGATAAGTGAGCAGGCGTGATTTCCGGGAGAGCTATGACAAGTTTTTGCCATACGCTTGCGGCAGCTTTGACTGAAATTTGCTGGCCAATAATGGCTCGGGCTAGCGTGGCAAAAGCATCTCCGCGTGAATTAAGTGTTGATTCGTTAAAGTGCTCGATGAGCCGTTGCATGATCGGATCTTGCTTAGCCAAATCGTGTGTCGCCTTTTTCCAGAAAGCGGGTATGACCTGTGGTTCCTTTTTAACTAAAGCCATTTGCCACCGTATTTGTGTTGCGTGACTCAAAAGATTCTTTCCATTTTCTGCTACAGGGGTGTCCGAGAGTTGACTGGTCTGCTGCAGGCAAGACTACCTGCCATGATTCTCCAATCCTTTTCGTTAAATATACTCATCGTACCTCAAAATTCGGCAGTTATGCCTTCTCCCGCCGGGAGAAGGTCGGATGAGGGATTATATAAACCGAATTTTGAGGTGCGGTGAGTATAGAACAACTATTCGCCTCAAATGATCGAAAAATCCTGCCTAACTGGCTCTCGCCCTCGCTACGATCGCTATTATCGGACAACTTCCTAGGAAAAAAGCATTTTACATCAATTGGTGTTCATGTTGATGAATAAAATTCGCTCAGAATAGAGCTTATATCATTAATTTATATATGCTTTATTGTTCTTCACTAAGTGTTTGTCATTATTGGAAAAGTAGATGGTTTTTTACTTGACGAGGATAATTTTTTTGATTAGAGTGGCAAAAAGTGGGGTAAAGGGTATTAAAGTGGGGAATCGTGGTGAATATTCTCTGGGAGTGGGTATAAGCTCCTGAAAAAATAAAGGGGTGGCATGTTTCGTGGCGTTACACAATTGTGTTTGGATAGCAAAGGTAGATTTGCAGTGCCTGCAAAGTACCGCGATGAATTGTTATCCAGTTGTGCTGGCAATCTAGTGATCACTGTCGACCTCTCGAGATGCTTGCTGATTTATCCCCAACCTGCCTGGGAGCCCATAGAAAAAAAACTGAATAGTCTTTCTAGTTTTAATCCGCAGATCCGTAGCTTGCAGCGTCTTATCGTAGGTAACGCTTCTGATGTCGAAATGGATAGCGTGGGGCGGATACTAGTGGGTACGCCCTTGCGCCAGTTTGCTGGTTTGACCAAAGATATTGTGTTGGTGGGTCAAGGTGAAAAATTTGAGTTATGGGATGCTGAGAAATGGAATCACGAAATTGAAGCGGCACTTGTTTACAAAGATGGCAATATGCCGCCCGAGCTTGAAGGATTCTCGCTGTAATGCTGCGGTATAGCTGTGCATATACCGGTTCTGCTCAATGAAGCTGTCGATGCGCTCGTCATTAAGGCGGATGGAGTTTATGTTGATGGCACTTTTGGAGGGGGGGGGCATAGTCGTTTAATTTTATCCCGATTGGGCAAGAACGGTCGCTTGATTGCCTTTGATAAAGATATCACCGCGGTTGCAGTAGCAACACAGATCGAAGATGATCGATTCACTATTGTGCATCGCAGTTACGCCAAGATGCGAGAGGCGTTACAGATATTAAAAGTAGATCGGCTGGATGGCGTGTTGTTGGATCTGGGTGTTTCGTCATTTCAGTTGGATGAAGGAGAGCGTGGATTTAGTTTTCGTGCAGAAGGGCCGCTTGATATGCGCATGGATACTAGTCACGGGGAGACAGCGGCAGAATGGATAAATTCTGTTACAGAATCACAATTGGAAGAGGTGATTAGAAACTATGGCGAAGAACGGCATGCTAAACAGGTTGCAAGAGCAATTGTTATGGCAAGAGCACGGCAGCCTATATCTACCACGATTCAGCTTGCCGAAATCGTGGCAGCGGTCGTGCGCACGAGTGGGCATCAGCGGGGGGGTAAGCAGCATCCGGCGACGCGTACTTTCCAGGCGATTAGGATTTATCTCAATAAAGAACTCGAAGAGCTGTCGTTAACTTTGCCGCAATGTGTGGATTTATTGAATCCAAGCGGGCGGTTAGTGGTCGTTAGTTTTCACTCGTTGGAAGATCGCCTGGTAAAACGCTTTATGCGTGCAGAGGCGAATGCAGATAGATTGCCTCACAAGCTTCCTCTGCGTGATAAAGAGGTGAAAGCGTTGAGTTGTCAACGATTGCGAATCATAGGTAAAGCATTGCGACCAAGCACAGAGGAAGTAGCGGTTAATCCACGAGCGAGAAGCGCGGTTATGCGGGTGGCGGAAAGAATCATGATCAATGGGTAATTGTATGATTAAACTGAATATTCTTCTTATTATGATTCTTGTTGTTTGTGGCTTGGGGATAGTGACCTCACAACATGAGGCACGAAAACTTTTTATGTCGCTTGAGAAAGAGCTGGAGCTTGCCGATCAACTGGCGATAGAATGGAATCAGTTGCTGCTTGAGCAACGGACTTGGGCAATGCATGGGCATGTAGAGAGAATTGCCAGAGGGCAGCTCAATATGGTCGTGCCTACACCGCAAAATATTCGGGTTATTTTGCCCGATCATTCCTCAGAATGGAATCCTCCTAAGGAGTTTCGTTAATCATGAGGCGTGATTCCGTATCCTCTTCGGTTCTTCCTGCGTGGCGTTCACGCTTCCTAATCATACTTTTGCTGCTCGGTCTAGTTGTTTTGGCTATACGCGCAATTTATTTACAGGGGTTAAATAAGGATTTTTTACAGCAACAAGGGCAATCGCGCTATAGCCGTGTCGTAGAATTGAACGCGCAACGCGGAAAAATTACCGACCGGCATGGTGAAGTACTGGCGATCAGTGCGCCAGTGAAATCCGTTTGGGCTGATCCACAAAAAGTGAGCGCCACACCCGAGCAAGTGCAGGCATTGGCACGCTTAATCGAAATGGATGAAAATGCCGTTCGTAGTCGGATTTTTGATCAAAATAAGCGGTTTGTTTACTTGAGAAGACAATTGCCGCCTGAAATGGCTGCGGGTATAGCACGTTTGAATATTGCGGGTGTTTACCTTAAACGGGAATTTTATCGGTATTATCCAACGGGAGAAGTGGCAGCGCATATTCTTGGTTTTACTAATATAGACGGGAAAGGACAAGAGGGTGTAGAGCTGGGATGGGAAGACATTCTCACTGGCGAACATGGTAGCCGTCGTGTAATCAAGGATCGCATCGGACGGGTAATCGAGAATGTCGAAAAAATACGTCCACCGAGACCCGGTCAGAATCTGACGTTATCTATCGACAGTAAAATACAGTATCTTGCCCATCGAGAACTGAAGCGTGCAGTTAAAATCAATCAAGCCAAGGCGGGTAGTGTGATTGTGCTGGATACACAGACAGGCGAAGTGCTGGGGCTGGCTAATTATCCTACGTACAATCCTAATCAGCGATCGAGTATACGCGAGGGAAGAACGCGCAACCGGGCCTTGGTGGATGTCTTCGAGCCGGGCTCCACGCTGAAGCCCTTTGCTGTCGCTGTCGCGATGGAAGTTGGCAAGATTCACCCTGATATGTTGTTTCAAACGGCGCCAGGCGCACTCAAGATAGGGAGGGCGACAATACGCGATATCCGCAACAAGGGGACCATTTCTGTATCACAAGTTATTCAGGAATCGAGTAATGTGGGGGCTGCAAAAATTGCTTTGTTGCTACCGCCTCAAACATTCTGGGAGATGTTAAGTCGTTCTGGTTTTGGTACGCCGACAGGGTCGGGCTTCCCTGGTGAGGTAAGCGGTCGACTACGTCCCTATCATAAGTGGCGGCCGATCGAGCAAGCGACGATGTCCTACGGCCATGGGATTTCCGTTAATCTAATGCAGCTGGCGCGCTCCTACACTATCTTCGCTGCTGGCGGGCAGCTAAAACCCATATCACTCCTAAAGCGTGATACATCTTCTGCGGGTCAGCAAGTGATTTCCCGTGAAACAGCGCTCGCTATGAGCAGAATGCTGGAGCTAGCAGTACAGCCTGGTGGAACAGGACCGCAGGCCAGGGTCAATGGCTATCGGGTTGCTGGCAAAACGGGTACCGCACATAAACCGCTGGAAGGGATGAGGGGGTATTCTAAAAACCGGTATATCTCTACCTTTGTTGGTTATGCGCCGGTATCCAACCCTCGTTTGGTGATCGCTGTCATGATCGATGAGCCTTCAGCAGGACAATATTATGGAGGCGCTGTTGCAGCCCCTCTGTTCAGTCAAGTGATGTCAGGTGCTTTGCGGCACCTTAATGTTCCTCATGATGCATTAGGTAATATCGTAACCTTTCCTATACCCGCAATGCTAGGGAGCGAAGGATAATGCCGGCATCAATGCGAAAATCGGATGAAAATTTTGTAATTCGACTTCTCGATCAGTTGGGTGTGCCCGTCCAGCATCTCGTTGCAGACAGTCGAAAATTAAAAGCTGGCGATACTTTTCTTGCGTATGCTGGTGAGAAATATGATGCCCGCAAAGATATTCCTCAGGCTATCGCAGTAGGCGCTAGTGCAGTGATTTGGGAAAAGCATCAATTTTCTTGGGATCCAGCATGGAAAATTCCTAATTGCGCAGTAGCAGGATTGCGCGCCAAGGCCGGTGTGATTGCCAGCCATGTTTACGGGTATCCATCTCGGGAACTCTGGCTGGTAGGTATTACGGGCACTAACGGTAAAACCTCGTGTAGTCACTGGTATGCTCAGACAATGACCCTTCTGGGGAAAAAGACAGCGGTGATAGGTACATTAGGAAACGGGTTCCTGGGTGCACTCAAGCCGCCGGAAAAGACTACGCCCGATGCTGTTGCTCTCCAGGAAGAAATGGTAAATCTTCTCAAAGCAGGTGCAGGGTGCGTGGCGATGGAAGTGTCATCACATGGACTTGCTCAGGGACGTGTTAACGGTGCTGAATTTGCTGTGGCGGTACTGACTAATCTATCACGCGAGCATCTCGATTATCATGGAGATATGGATGCTTACGCAGCCACCAAAGCAAAATTATTTTTTTGGTCTACCCTTAAGTGTGCAGTATTAAATTTAGATGATGTGTTGGGGATGGAGTTGTTTCACCAACTTGCTCACAAGGACATACAGGTTATCGGGTATGGCTTTAAACAACCGGATAGCATAGGGAAATACCCGCAAAATATTCGGATAATGCGAGGAAGAAATCTTGCTGTGAATATTGATGGATTGGTTTTCGATGTTGAATTCGAAGGGCAACGGGGAAGTATTAAGATCGACTTAATGAGCAGGTTTAATGCCTCGAATCTGTTAGCCGTACTGGCTGCTTTACTTGCCAATGGAGTCGGTTTTCAGGAAGCGATAGCTGCATTGTCGCTGGTTAAGCCCGTTGCAGGCCGGATGGAGAAGTTGGGCGGTGGGGAGCAGCCTGTGGTGATCGTAGATTATGCCCATACACCGGATGCCCTGGAAAAAGTATTGACGGGACTGCGGGAAACGATTTCAAGTAATCAGAAGAGTAATAAACTGCGTTTAAAGAAAGCGAGATTAATTTGTGTATTCGGCTGCGGTGGCGATCGGGATCGGGGAAAACGTCGGCTGGCAGGTGAAATTACCACGAGACTTGCCGACGAGGTCATTATTACCAGTGATAATCCACGCAGCGAAGAGCCGCGAGCCATTATTGATGAAGTGGTTGCGGGGATACCCCACTTTCATCGTAATTACGTTATCGAAGAAGATCGGGCATCTGCAATTTATCAGGCCATACGCAGTGCATGTAAAGGTGATGTCGTGTTAATTGCAGGCAAAGGCGCTGAAGCCTATCAGGAAGTCAAAGGACAAAAGTTGCCATTTGATGATCGTGAAATTGCACGACAAGTACTCCATGATTTGACTACCCTGAAAATGCAGGCATTGCAATGATGACGGTACAAGAAGCCGCTCATGCATTGCATGCGGACTGGTGCGGTGAGGATACTTTGTTCACGGGTGTGAGTACTGATAGCCGGACGACTCAGGCGGGTGATCTATTCGTGGCATTATCCGGTCCGCAATTTGATGGCCATCAATTTATTTCGGATGCGCGAGCTAAAGGAGCAGTGGCGGCCTTGGTCGAGAAAAAAACCAACATGGCTGAGCTTCTATCGCGATTTGGGTGGATATACGTTAGCGATACCCGATTAGGATTAGGTCAATTGTCGGCATACTGGCGCGCACATTTTTCATTACCGCTCGTGGCCGTTACAGGCAGCAATGGTAAAACGACCGTCAAGGAAATGATCGCCTCCATTTTTCGAGAGGCCGCTAGGATGGATGTCAAAGAAAGTGGTATTTCTTCAGATAGCGTACTGGCAACTCAAGGTAACCTAAACAACGATATCGGTTTGCCACAAATGCTGCTGAGGCTACGCGAACAGCATGTTTATGCTGTGATCGAAATGGGAATGAATCATGCGGGTGAAATTGCTTATTTAACGAGATTAGCCAAGCCTACCGTAGCGGTCATTACGAATGCTGGCACGGCGCATATTGCAGGATTGGGCTCAGTAGATGCGATTGCGCAAGCTAAAGGCGAAATCTTTGAAGGATTGAGTGGCGATGGTGTAGCCATTATCAATGCAGACGATACTCATGCCGCTTTATGGCGCAAACTCGCAGAAAATAAACGGGTCATCGATTTTGGCTTGAATTATCCTGCGCAAATATCTGCTTATCGCCAATCTGATTCTTCCGGGGAGAGGTGGATGATGAGGCTTCCGGAAGGGAACCAAGAGATGCGACTGCAAGTACCTGGGCAACATAATATCTACAATGCCTTGGCGGCAGCAGCCGCAGCCGTGGCTGTCGGTATTAATCGGCAAGCGATTATGGCTGGATTGCAAGCATTTAAAGGCGTGCAGGGGCGTATGCAAAAGAAATTGGGTTTGCATGGAGCGACTTTGATTGATGATACGTATAATGCGAATCCTGAATCGATCAGGGCAGCGCTCGCAGTGCTAGCTAATGCACCCGGAAGAAAAGTGCTTGTGTTGGGCGATATGGGGGAATTGGGTTCGGGTGCGGCAGAATTTCATCACCAGATAGGTTTGGAAGCAAGTCATGTCGGAATAGAAGCGTTGCTTGCTTTAGGTGAGTTGAGCAAGCATACCGTCGCAGCTTTTGGTAGCGGCGCCCGTTACTTTACAAGTATGGATACCCTAATAGCAGAAGCCGAGAAGTTATTGGATAGCAATGTCACCATGCTGGTTAAAGGCTCGCGTTTCATGCAGATGGAACGGGTGATTAGACGATTGGAGAGCTGAGGTACTATGGTTTTTTGATGAAAAATGAATAGCAATAAGTAGTAGTCAAGGCAATATCAGTAACTTATATTGTTCCAAGGATAAACATGCTATTAATTATCACCCAATGGATTGCACAGGATATTCGTGCATTTAATGTTTTTAGTTATATTACGTTACGCACGATGCTGGCTGCACTTACCGCGCTGGTGATTTCATTTGTCGTTGGGCCAGCGATGATACGCAAATTAACTGCGTACAAGATCGGTCAATCGGTACGGGATGATGGCCCGCAAACTCATCTGATCAAGGCAGGCACACCGACCATGGGGGGGGCGTTGATACTCGTCTCAATCATGATAACGACACTGTTATGGGCGGACTTAAGTAATCATTATATTTGGATCGTTTTATTGACTACACTAGGGTTTGGTATCATTGGCTGGATAGATGATTATCGCAAAGTAGTTCACCGTAATTCCAAGGGGCTTTCTGCATCGGTCAAGTTTTTCTGGCAATCCGTCATTGCATGCTGTGTGGCAGTATATCTCGTCACGACTGCTGAGCTTCCAGAGCAAACGGATATGATCGTACCGTTCTTTAAGGAGGTCGCCATTCCATTAGGGATATCCGGCTTTGTGGTGCTGACATATCTCGTTATCGTAGGAACAAGCAACGCAGTAAATTTAACGGATGGACTGGATGGGCTTGCCATTATGCCTACCGTCATGATTAGTGGCGCGCTGGCGATTTTTGCCTATGTGACCGGCCATGTTGTGTTTGCAAAATATCTGGGTATTCCTTATATCCCTAATGCGGGGGAATTGGCTGTTTTTTGTGGAGCGCTTGCGGGTGCTGGTCTGGCATTTCTGTGGTTTAACACTTACCCTGCGGAAGTATTTATGGGCGATGTCGGCGCGCTTGCCTTAGGTGCGGCCTTGGGTGTGGTAACGGTGATTGTTCGACAGGAAATCGTACTGGTCATTATGGGGGGGGTGTTTGTGATGGAAGCACTATCGGTCATGCTGCAAGTAGCCTCATTTAAACTGTTTGGTAAGCGTATCTTCCGTATGGCGCCGCTGCATCATCATTTTGAATTGAAGGGGTGGCAGGAGAATCAGGTGGTTGTTAGATTCTGGATTCTAACGATCATTTTAGTATTGGTGGGCTTATCGACATTGAAGCTACGATGAACTTGCGTGATAAACAAGTGCTTGTCCTGGGAATGGGTGAAACAGGCCTGTCCATGGTGAAATGGCTGACTCGACAGGGTGCGGTGGTGCGTGTGGCTGATAATCGTGCAACCCCTCCGAATCGAAAGGCGTTGGAGCAATTGATTCCTGCTGAAAAAATATATAATGGCCCCTTCCGAACCGAGGCGTTTGATGGCATTGAAGCTGTTGCGATTAGCCCGGGAGTACCTTTGGCTGAACCACTGGTGCAAGACGCTGTGAAGCGTGAAATCCCGGTGATTGGCGATATTGAGTTATTTGCCCAGGCACTCAATCATCTTGAAGAACCAAGACCCAAAATTCTGGCAATTACCGGTTCAAACGGGAAAACAACGGTTACCACGATGGTGGGTAACATGGTTAGAAATGCAGGATGGGATGTGGAAGTGGCGGGTAACATAGGCCCCGCGGTATTGGAAACACTGATGCGTCGTATGGATTTGGGGAGAATGCCGCAGTATTGGGTACTCGAGCTTTCCAGTTTTCAATTGGAAACGACACAACATCTCGACGCTGATGCGGCAGCAGTACTTAATCTGAGTGAGGATCACTTTGATCGCTATGCAGGGATGCATGACTATGCCGCAGCGAAAGCAAGACTATTCATGGGTCATAAGGAAAGCGTCCAAATTCTGAATCGGGATGATAAGGCAGTGCTTGCCATGGCACTACCAGGAAGAAAACAGATGACGTTTGGTTTAAGTGAACCCAACTCTGAATGGGATTTTGGCCTGCTCCAAATTGAGGGCGACTTGTGGCTGGCGCAGGGAGAAATGGGCCTGCTTAAAACCAGCGAGTTGATGATTCCCGGCATGCATAATGTTGCTAACGCACTAGCTGCGATGGCGTTATGTCGAGCCGTTGCATTGCCTTATGAACCCATGCTAGAGGCATTGCGCGAGTTCAAGGGGCTGCCTCATCGCATGCAGAAAATTGCAGTGATTAATGGGGTTACATTTTATGATGACTCCAAAAGTACGAACGTGGGGTCTGCAATTGCCGCATTGAATGGGATGCAAAAAAACATTGTGTTGATTGCGGGAGGGGATGGAAAAGGACAGGACTTTTCTCCTCTGAAGCAACCTGTTGCTAACTGTACACGGGCGGTGGTGCTGCTGGGCCGTGATGCAAAAGAGATTGCCAAAGCGATCAGCGATTGCCAAATTCCTGTTCATTATGCTGCTACGATGGATGAAGCTGTGCGCATAAGTTTTTTATTGGCGCAGCCTGGCGATGTAGTCATGCTGTCCCCGGCCTGTGCCAGTCTCGATATGTTCAGAAATTATATACACCGGGCGGAGGTGTTTATTGATGCTGTCAAAGAGATTGAGAGCAAGTTTATTCATTCCGATCAGGAGAATCATTGAGTCATGATTGTTTTGCCAGATGTTGATCGTGAAAAATTTTCGGCTGATTTTGATTTTTATTTGATTTGGTCAGCCCTGCTCTTACTGAGTCTGGGGTTGGTCATGGTGTTTTCAGCATCGGTCGCAATTGCTGAATCGGAATATGGCGAAAGTGGTTCTTATTATTATTTGGTGCGGCATAGTATTTATTTGCTTGTGGGTTTGTTGATCGGCTTTTTTGCTTTTCAGTTTCCAATGCGTGCCTGGCGTGCGTATTGTCCTTATTTACTGCTCGTGGGAATCACGTTGCTGGTTCTGGTGCTGATGCCTGGCATTGGTCGGGAAATCAATGGAAGTCAGCGCTGGATATCATTAGGTATCGTGAATTTTCAACCCTCCGAGCTGATGAAACTCTTGATGGTCATTTATGTTGCGGATTATGTGGTTCGTAAAATGGCTTACCTGGATCATTGGCGTAAAGGGGTTTTGCCTATCATGGCCATGATCTCGTTGGTCGGTTTTTTGTTATTGCGGGAGCCTGATTACGGTGCATTTGTGGTCGTGACGGGTATAGCGGTTGCAATCATGTTTATGGGCGGTATAAATCTTAAGTTGTTTGTTGGGGTTACGGGTCTGCTGGTGGCATGTTTAAGTTTGTTAATTGTATCTGTTGGTTATCGCAGCAGCCGAATCGATGGTTTCTTGGATCCATGGGCTGATCCCTATGGCAAGGGTTATCAGTTGAGCCACGCATTGATTGCTTTCGGGCGGGGTGAATGGTTGGGTGTGGGACTGGGAGGAAGTGTGGAAAAATTATTTTATTTGCCAGAAGCACATACTGACTTCATGTTCGCTGTGCTTGCCGAAGAATTGGGATTTGTGGGGGTCGCAACAGTCATGGCATTGTTTGCTTGTATCGTGGTGCGCGCATTTATCATCGGCCGTGTTGCAGCCATGCTGGAAAATTATTTTTCAGCACTCGTGGCGCAAGGTATCGGTGTTTGGCTAGGATTCCAGGCCTTTATCAATATGGGGGTGAATATGGGTATTTTGCCGACTAAAGGTTTAACATTACCACTCATGAGCTTTGGGGGCAGCAGTATTGTCGTAACCTGTGTTGCGCTTGCGGTTTTGTTACGAGTGGATTGGGAGAACCGAAAAAAAATAAAAGGACTGAGCGTGTGAGTGTGATTGTGATAACAAATTATTGAGAGATCGGAAGGTGGCGCGAACGATCATGATTATGGCAGGAGGGACGGGCGGTCATGTATTTCCAGGACTAGCAGTAGCCGATTATATGAAATCGCTAGATTGGAACATCGTGTGGCTGGGTACGCATAAGGGTATGGAGGCAGGGTTGGTGCCGCAGTATGGTTATGCTACTGAACTCATAGAATTTTCCGGGTTGCGTGGAAAAAAAACAATGGATTGGCTATTACTGCCTTGGCGATTGTTGCTGGCTTTCTGGCAGAGCGCACGGATAATTATCCGCAATCAACCCGATGTGGTATTGGGAATGGGCGGTTACCCTGCTTTCCCAGGCGGCATAATGGCTTCATTATTAAACAAGCCGCTTGTGATTCATGAGCAGAATGCAATTCCCGGACTTACCAACAAAATTCTCGCAAAAATTGCGGATAGAACATTATTGGGTTTTCCTGGCGC
>CAYNXU010000002.1:0-34068 GCA_964401225.1 uncultured Nitrosomonas sp. | reverse complement strand
TTTGCTGAGAGCTTCCAGGTATATCCTATTTGGTCATCCAAGAAACTATTGCTATGATATTAAAACGAGCATTATTACAATGCACCGGATAATAAGCGAATTGTGCGAATTTACCCTTCACACTTCAAAAATTCGGCATCAATATCATCTCTCATTGGGCTGGATGAGGGAGGATAAAAATCGAATTATGCAGTGCGATAAGTATAAGTAAAGCAATTTACAAACATAGAGTATAGATAATCAAATTCGCTCAGTCTGAATCGAGTTTGGTCCCACTCAAGATGATCAACCCGAATATGTTTCATAAGTGCGTGTGATATCACAGAGGATTTTGATTAACAGAGAAGTTTTACTTTCTGAGCAAAATCTTTCCTATTAATTAAAAGATAAGTGAGGATACATGCCTATTTATAAAAATATCGTTTTAAGTCGCTGTTCACAAACTTTATTGAACCGATAGTAAAGATTATTACGACAATGATTGAGCCAAAAACCTGCTGCCTTGAAATGACATCCAAACCCTCTGTGCAGAAAAGTATAGCTCTGCTATTTGAATTGCGAACAGCTAGCGCATTACCCTCCATAAGAATTACTGGCCTATTGATGTTGCTGATTATTTTCTTATTCAGCGGTTGTTCTGCCCCCATCAAGCCTCCCACGCCATCAGTCTCCCGAGCACAACCAGCCGCACCCTACAATAAACCCTATAAAGTACGGGGCAAAACTTACTACCCGATGACTTCCGCAGCAGGGTATACGGAACGAGGGATAGCCTCATGGTATGGCTCAGAATCCGGAAACCGGACTGCGATGGGAGCACGCTTTAATCCACAAGGGTTAACCGCTGCCCATAAAACCCTTCCCTTACCCACCAAGGTAAGGGTAACCAATCTTCGCAACGGTCGCAGTGTGGATGTTGTCGTCAATGATCGCGGTCCTTTCAAGAAAGGTAGATTAATCGATTTATCACAGGGTGCAGCCAAAAAAATTGGCTTACACACGCAAGGACTTACCGAAGTAAAAGTAGAGTACCTCGAAAGCATGGCGAGCAATCCTTGATGCTGCCTAATTCCATGCCATAACACGCCCGCTAATCGTATTCGCGATTTACTGATATAGTGCTGTGCTTCTTTAGAGGTGTATATTCTTGCCCTGGAATAAGATTAATTATTATCGCTATTCTAAAGCCCATATCTACTACACTCGCTAAAGATGAAATTTCATCTCAATGAAGTACACCCCATATATTATTTAGTTTATGGGTGCTTAATTATTTTTATGATATAAACCTGCTATCTTCTGATCGGCGTTACGGAAAAATTTAAATAAAGGCTATTTGGAGAGGACATTGGGGCGCGGATTCTACACAATAATGGCGGCACAGTTTTTTTCGTCACTCGCTGATAACGCGTTACTCGTTGTGGCGATCGCGCTATTAATTGATTTACATGCCCCCGCTTATCTCACACCTATACTCAAATTCGTATTCGTGTTGTTCTATGTCATCCTGGCCCCATTTGTTGGTGCGTTTGCTGATTCCATGGCTAAGGGGCGTGTCATGTTCATCAGCAATTCCATAAAGATTGTTGGATGCATCCTTTTATTCTTTGCAATGCATCAGTATTTCGCGCTAGGCGCCTACGCGATTGTTGGTCTGGGAGCAGCAGCCTACTCCCCGGCAAAATACGGCATTTTGACTGAGTTATTACCGCCGGAAAAACTGGTTATTGCCAATGGTTGGATCGAAGGATTAACTGTAGGCTCCATCGTTTCTGGCACGGTGTTAGGTGGATTGCTGATTACACCAGCCATTTCCTCAGTTTTGCTAGCATTTGATTTTCCGCTCATCGATACGGGGATCGATACGTCAATTGAGGCGGCTATTTTGCTTATCACAGTCTTTTATGTGTTTGCAGCTACATTTAACTTGTTTATCCCTGACACAGGCATTGATCATCGCATTCCTAAAAAGAGCCCACTATACCTAATCCATGAATTTGCACACTGCATCAAGTTATTGTGGACCGACAAACTTGGGCAGATCTCGCTTGCGGTCACAACCCTGTTTTGGGGTGCAGGTGCGACCTTACAATTTATTGTTTTGAAATGGGCTGATATAGCCCTTGACTTCCCACTCAATCAAGCAGCGCAGCTACAGGGCGTGGTGGCAGTGGGTATCGCTGCCGGAGCAGTGTTGGCAGCTAAATTAATCACTTTGCGCGACTCGGTAAAAGTCATTCCACTCGGCATAGCTATGGGAATTGTCGTTATAGTAATGATTGTCGTGCGAGATTTATGGATTGCGATCACGTTACTTATCTTAATCGGGGGCTTAGCTGGATTTTTTGTTGTGCCCATGAATGCCCTGTTACAACATCGCGGGCATATTTTGATGGGTGCAGGTCATTCGATCGCCGTACAAAATTTCAATGAAAATCTCAGTATCCTGTGCATGTTATTGCTGTATGCGCTCCTGATCATGCTGGATGTGCACATTTACATAGTGATTGCACTATTTGGATCTTTTGTGGCCGTGATGATGTTGATCATCCGCAAATGGCATCTGTCCAACCAAAGCAAACAGGACTCACTTCATTTGATTGGAATGCACAAAATTCATAGATGAAAACACGTTCCCTCCTGCACACTGCTTTATGGAAAGTACATCAAATGGATTGAGCTAACTGTGATTGCATGGTTGCTTTGGCAAAGCACAAATCTTCCCATGCTTTCGCTTTATCAGTAAGTGAACGTAACAAATAGGCAGGATGATAAGTAACAATTAAAGGAATTTCTTCATAGTAGTGTAATTTTCCCCGCAAGGTTGGGATGTTTTCATTGCTGTGCAATAAGTTCTGCGCTGCGATCTTGCCTAATGCAACAATCAACCTCGGTTTTATCAATGCGATTTGGCGCGCTAAATAAGGGTGACACTGCTCAGCCTCGCTGGGCTCAGGATTTCTGTTATTAGGTGGGCGACATTTAACGATATTGGCGATATAAACCCCATGGCCGCGCTGTAATTGAATGGACATCAGCATATTATCAAGCAGCTTACCGGCTTGACCGACAAATGGTTCACCTAACTCGTCTTCTTTCGCGCCCGGCCCTTCTCCGATGAACAACCAATCAGCCTGCTCGTCACCTACCCCAAAAACCGTTTGTGTTCTCGATTCGCTCAGTGGACAGGCTGTACAGTTTGTCACTGCAACTTTAAGTTGCATCCAATCCATGTTCGAAATGAGCGTTTCTCGGTCGCCCTCAATTTCTCTTTCGGTAGTAATGCTGGAAGCAGCCACATCGTTCGGCGAGGTCGGTGATACAGTCTCATTCAGATTCTGATATTCCTTGCGCCGCCAAATTGGTGTCAGACCGAGTTCTCGCAATATCGCATTGCGTCGTTGATTCATAACTCCAGTCTCATCACCAGTGCGTCTTCACGGCCACACATGGCAGGATAATATCCCTTACGTATCGCAATCTGCTTAAATCCCAGACGTCGATATAAATTGATGGCACTGATATTGGATTCACGCACATCCAGTATTACTGAAAAGGCATTACTCTGTTTAGCTAGACAAATTAAATGCTTCAGAAGCTCACCTCCCCAACCCTGATGATGCCATTGAGCCGAAATACCTAACGTCAGAATATGGGCTTCATCTGGCCCCATCATCATAATGCCGTAGCCAATCAGCGTATCTTCCTGCTCTATCACGCGGCAATGATAGCCCGCTTTGATCGAGTCAGCGAAATTCATCACTGACCAGGGAAAAAGAAAGATTTCTCGCTCGATCAAAATAATACGATCGATATCCTCCAGATGCATCTCCCTGATCACATCGGTTTGTTGCAAGAGACTCATCGCTCGCTCTCCTTCAAAGCCACCTTGTCTCGAATGTAGACCGGGGCAGCCTCTTCAGCCGCAACGCCCAACCCTTTCATCAATCGCGGCGCCGCAAGTTGCGCCATTTCTTGCGCATGTGGATAACATCCGAGTTCAATCTGGCACAGACGTTCGCTGTAGAGATGGTTTAATGCTTCATGGTAGCAATCAAAACCGCTACCACACCCAACCCAGCGCTCATCCGTTGGAAATTGAGGCGCATGCTGAGGTAAACAGAGAATCGGGGCTTGTACAGCCGACCAGCCTTCCAAAGTTTGACTATAGGCAGCAAAATAAATCTCGCCCATACGCGCATCCAGTGCCGTCATGACGTGACCAGTTCCTATTCTTTGTGCCATCGCTTCCAGGGTACTGATACCGATAACCGGTAAATCTGTCGCCAAAGCTAATCCTTGGATTATTCCACAAGCGATGCGTAAACCCGTAAACGACCCGGGGCCAGCGCCGAAAGCAAAGCCATCTAACTGTGTCAGTGTCAGCTCTGATTCCGCCAGCATTTCCTGTAACATTGGCAGCAACAATTCAGTATGCCTTTGCCCGGCTAACACTTCCCTGCTCAATACAGATCCATCTTGCCATAACGCAAGCGAACAATATTCAGTAGACGTATCAAGCGCAAGAATTTTCATTGAATTACACAGAAATTTATCAAAGATTTTTTAACGATTTAACAGTACGCACTCTGTTTTTAAAACCTATTCCAAAGACCAGCGGTCCAGCGACACATAAACAATACCCTGATCAGTCTGTTTGGATTGCACTAACGCCCATTCATTTACATGCCAGGTAATCGAGGTCGTCAAATCCGGTAAAGTTGCGCACATCGCTTTTCTTACCAATGTGATATGCGGAATGTAACGACGTTTCTCAAGTTGGAAACCTGCATCTGACAATCTATTATGCAAATCGCTTACCAGCGCGAGAAGTCCAGCAGGGCATTGGTTTGGGCCCGCATGGATTATGTGATTATGTTGCCAATATTGAATTTCATCCACCGTCAAATCGAAACTAAACTGTTTGACTTCATTCGCTACCTGGCGGAGTATTTCCAATCGATGGCTGTCGACATTCCCAATGAATGCCAAAGTGAGATGTATCATAGGTGAGCGGGTTTTCCTTCCACCACAGAAATCCACGAGCTGCCCGGCCAGCTTGCTCAGTTTTTTCAGTGCAGTGGCATCGGGCCAAATGGCAAAGAAAACTTTTGCGCTACTTTCTGGGAAAGTTTGCGATTCAGTCACAAATATCGTCAGAATGCGCCATAATCAGACAAACGACCTCGGCCACAATGCCCTCACCCCGACCCAGAAAACCAAGTCTCTCGGCAGTTTTAGCTTTGATATTAATATCGTCAGCAGACATGTTCAGATCCTGGGCAATATTAGCAATCATCGTAGGTATATGGGGAGCCATTTTGGGTGCCTGAGCGATAATAGTTGCATCGATATTGATTACCCTATACCGCTTGTTTGTCAGTAAACGATGTACTTCGCGTATCAGCAAACGACTATCGATATCCTTGAAACGCGCATCCTTATCAGAAAAGTGCTGGCCAATATCGCCTAACGCGGCTGCACCAAGCAATGCGTCACAGAGTGCGTGCAATAGTACGTCAGCATCAGAATGCCCAAGTAACCCTTTCTCATAGGGTATAGTTACACCACCGATGATTAGATTACGGCCTTCGACCAATTGATGCACATCGAAACCCTGGCCGACTCTTATATCTTTCATTTTTTTCCCCTTTGTTGCAAAATGAGTTCTGCCAAAGCCAAATCCTGAGGATAAGTGACTTTGAAATTATAGGCATCGCCAAGCACTAACTTGGGACGAAGACCCAAAGCCTCGATCGCGCTCGCATCATCCGTAATAGTAGCACTATCCACTTTGTTTAATGCATCGGTTAGAAGGCCGAAACGAAACATCTGCGGTGTTTGCGCTTGCCATAAGCCCTCTCTGGGTGCCGTACTCAGTGCACGCTGATTAGAATCAGCGCGCTTCAAAGTATCCGCTACTGGAATCGCTAATAATCCGCCCACTTCGTCCTGCATAAGGGTATCAATGAGTTGATCGAGCCGAGTAACACTCAAACAAGGCCGCGCGGCATCATGCACGAGCACCCAATCTTCGCTATCTATGAATGCATCAGATTGCATTGCCTTCAGACCGTTAAGCACACTGTCAGCACGTGTAACGCCACCACAATTCTGCACTCTGAGTTTGGCAGAAAAAGGCGACCAATCGTAGCGCATCCATTCGTTGTCATCGGGCGCAAGTACGACACACACTTTATCAATACGCGGCGTATGACACAGCGTATGCAAAGCATGATAAATCATCGGTTTGCCAGCTAATGGTAAATACTGTTTGGGTAATTGGTTACCCATACGCGAACCGGAGCCGGCTGCGGGAATCAATGCGATAAATCTGGACATGCTTGCTTATTAAATGGGTTTAAGGTATAGATGGTTGTATAGTATGCATGCGCTCCATTTCATAAATCCACAATACATACTGGTACAGATAGCTTAAATTTTGTTATGGCTCAACCAATGATCAAGCAGTCATTATCTCATATCAATTCTTTTGTGACGCATTAACGCGCAGAGAATCGAGATGGCAAGATATCCATTTTCTGTCGACATAGGTAGACTTGAAGCCATAGGATCGATTGTTATCGCTTTATACTGATAATGAAAGACGCACCGGTACGACCATTCGGATCAATCGATAACTTACCGTCATATGCCTGAACGATATCTCGCACGATCGCCAGACCAATACCGTGACCCGGGATCGATTGATCAGCTCTAACTCCCCGCTCAATAATTTTGCTGAGTTCCTCATGCCCGATACCGGGACCATCATCTTCGACTTTCAACATCACATGATCGTGTTCACCATGTGCCGAAATAGTTACTTTCCGCCGACACCATTTGAAAGCGTTATCAATTAAATTCCCGAGCAACTCCATGAGATCCCCTTCATCCATTCTCAGGCAAAGCTCAGGTTCTATCTCAATGGCGATCTGTGGATATTTTTCATA
Source organism: uncultured Nitrosomonas sp. (assembly GCA_964401225.1). Classification (GTDB taxonomy): domain Bacteria; phylum Pseudomonadota; class Gammaproteobacteria; order Burkholderiales; family Nitrosomonadaceae; genus Nitrosomonas. The sequence goes on along the minus strand of CAYNXU010000002.1, from coordinate 27,115 downwards.
ATGAGCACGATTGACCGTATTCACGATTTTTTCGACGACAGGGCGCAATGCGATCAATCGCATTCCCGGTGAGCTACCCGCTGTCGCAGCACGACGTAACTGGTACTGAATGATATTATCCATCCGATCAATCTGCTCATCGAGAACTGTTCTCATATCCTGTGTATTGTTCTCGGTTCTAATTGCGCCTCGCAGGATGGTTAGCGGAGTTTTCAGGCTATGCGCCAGATCGGCTAACGCATTGCGGTAGCGTTGCTGATGCCTGCGTTCATGATAGATCAACGAATTGATATTGTCGGTAAGGCGTTTTAGTTCGACCGGATAGATTCCTTGTACGTTTTCTTGCAACCCGGATTCCACGGCATTCAACTCAGATGAAACCTGTCGCATCGGACGAAGCCCCCAGCGCAATACTAACATTTGCATAATCAGTAGCAACACTCCCATCACACCGAGCCATCCCCACAAATCTGTGCGATAGCGATCTATTTGCGCTTCTAGCGATGTGCTATCCATGATCACATGAAATGTGAACAGATAGTCGCCTACTTCTGTTTCCCACGCTACACCAAAACTATAAATAAAATGAGGTTTATCATTAAGCCTAATCTGCTCGAAAATTTTTTCTCCTTCTGGGAGCGAAGATCGGAAAGGTATCGAGATACTTAGTGTAGACATTGATTTCCAGACTTGAGTATTGCTTTGATCAGCTATAAATGCATAAATACCTGAATTGAGTTGCTCAAATTCAATCAAACCGGGGAGTTCCTCTGGCATGTATAGCTTGCCATTTTCATCGACCTCAGCCTCTCCCATCAGCAGAAATAGCTTTCCCAGCATACGATCCTGCAAAGCAGTCTGAGCACTGTCATTAAATGCCCGATCGAGTGTCAACGCCGTACTCACAATAAAGACAAAGAGCACCAAGAATGCACTCAGCAGAATACGCTGATTGAGTGATCTCATGAAGGAGTGGCTTTGATCGAGAAACGGTACCCACGCCCACGAAGCGTTTCGATTGGATTAAGATTTCCCTCAGGATCAAGCTTTCGTCGCAAACGCCCAATCATGACCTCTAATACATTACTATCATGATTATCATCGTGGGGATAAAGATAATCGGTAAGCATTTGTTTGGAAACCACCTCACCCTGATGGCGCAGTAAATGCTCCAGCAAGCGATATTCAAATGTAGTGAGATCAACAATGAGATCATTCATTTTCACCGTCTGCTCGGCCATATTCAGTGTGATGGGACCGGCTTTCAGCAACGTGTCAGGAATGGCGCTTGCCCGACGTAACAGCGCCCTGAGCCTGGCTTGCAATTCTTCCATCTGGAAGGGTTTGGCAAGGTAGTCATCCGCTCCCATTTCCAGACCACTCACCTTGTCTTGCCAGCTATTGCGTGCAGTTAGAATGAGAATGGGCAATAAACTCCCTCGTTTGCGCAAGGCAGCGATAACTTCTAAGCCAGATAAGCCTGGCAAACCAATATCAACGATCGCCGCATCCAGTGGATATTCACTAGCGATATACAAACCTTCCTCGCCGTTATCGCAAGTATCGACCATATATCCATCTCCTTCCAATTGTTGACGAATTTGCTTTTGCAGCTTGACCTCATCTTCAATAATCAAGATACGCATAGTGTCATTAGGAATATTTTTTAGATAGGATACTATGGTCGAGTTATAACGATTTCCAGGTTCAATGCGTAGCCGTCACTACACCACGCTTCGCATCGACAGTCACAATATGCACAATCCCCTTGCTACTTAAAATCTTGACACGATAACTATCGGTAGTGCGTTGGACGGACAGAAGGCGTCCAGATATGTGTTGCCGTGCAATTGTGACCGCTTGCTGTTGGGAAATTTCTGTATGCTGATTGCTCACGTAAAAGCGAGAAGAATTATGCTGAGCAACCGTGGCCTCAGATATAAAACCTGCAATAAAAAAAACAATCATCAGTAGGTAATAACGATTTGCAATCATTTTCTGTAGGCTATCAGCACCCAGCAGCGAAATGATGCTTCTCGCCACCGGGCACATTACTTAATAGCCTAGTAGCCTAGCATAAAACTGGTCCCACCCGTGTTGATCCCCAAGAAAAAATTACCTGGTGCCACACCATAATAGCCAGCACCATAAACAGGTGCAACAGGTGGATAATAAGGCTGATTATAATAAATATGTTGAGAATGATTGTAATGATGATGGTGTTGAATATGGCGATGATTATGTTTGCCATAGTACGGTCTGCCATACCCATAGCCTCCATAACCTGGCCCGGCATTGTAATAATGATGATGCCTATGGTCATGATGGTGATGACGATGATGACCTCTCCCAGCTTCAACGACCAAGGGAATTGCAAGGGTCATGCTCAACAACATTCCGGTTAATAATTTTGCTGGCATGATTATTTTAGTTTTCATGTTACACCTCCTTTGTTGTAGTTACCCACCAGAATCTGTTCTGTTAGGGGCAACTTTATAATGAAGAGAATGAACACAAGCTGAACAATTAAAGAAATAATTAAAATAGCAGCCTATTCAGCGGCAATGAGTTTTTGCTAAAATATGCATCAAAATCAAAAAAATATAATTTTTCCGCTATAACCAAGAAACTTTTATCGAATAAAAAATGCCGGGAGGGGTATCAAAATAATGCTTTCATCCAATTCTTTCAGGGATATCAAATTAAAATTTCGCTCTCTAGCAAGAATTTACTTACCGAAACTCATGCTGAGCTTGATGACGACAATGCTGGCGTTTCAGGCCCACTCCACAAGCTCTACAGAATCTACCAGTCAAAAATTCAACTGGTCACAGACTCCTCCAGTAACACCAATGCCTCGCGTGGGTATTTTTGTGATACCGCCTTCCGGCCCTGGTTATTATTCACTCTGGGATTTAATTACGGGAAATAAACGCGAAACTCCACCTGTTTCACCCTATGCTCCCTTTGCGTTACTGCCAACATCTGCGTTTGATATTGATTTTCGTTACCTCGAAAAACCCGATCATGAAAAAGATATTTTTGATCCACTCAAACGTATACATCTGAATGATGATTGGCTACTCTCTTTTGGAGGTCAATTCTGGTATCGATATATGCATGAAACAGATAGTCGGCTGAATGCAGCAGGTGCTGACAATAAATATCATTTGTTTCGCACACGCTTCCATGCGGATCTTTGGTACCAAGATAGATTCAGGCTGTTTGCTGAATTCCTTGATGCACGTGCCTCCGGCCAGGATTTACCTGCATTAGCCATTGATAAAAATTATACTGACATGCTGAATCTGTTCGCAGATATCAAGTTAGGACAATTCATGGATGGCCCTGCCTATATGCGCGTCGGCCGACAAGAATTAGTTTATGGCTCTCAAAGACTGATCTCCACCTTAGATTGGGCCAATACGCGTCGAACTTTTCAAGGTATCAAAACATTCTGGCGAACCCCTACTTTTGACCTGGATGCCTTTTTTATGAGACCCATGACAGTAGAAAAGAATCAGTTTGATAACTGGGACCAAGATCGGAATTTTTTTGGTTTATGGGGTACCTATAAACCAATGAAAGGTCAATTGCTTGATCTCTATATACTCAGTTTGATTGATAATCGACCGGTTACCCCAGCGAATATTCAAAGTGGAAATATCTTGCAAGGTGATTCAGTCTTACAAACTGTGGGAGGGCGAATAGCGGGTGATTACAACCGATTCCTATATGAGCTTGAAGGAATGTATCAGTTTGGAAAACGATCCAATCTGGATATCTCGGCTTTTGCAGTAGCCACTGGATTGGGCTACCATGTTCCGCTTCCCATGAACCCTCAGTTCTGGATACGATACGATTTCGCGTCCGGTGACAGCAATCCGCAAGATGGCAGAACAAATACTTTCAATCAGCTTTTCCCATTCGGTCATTACTATCTAGGCTTTATGGATCAGATAGGACGTCAGAATATGCATGATATCAATGCCCAAGTGACGTTACATCCACAACCCTGGTTTACATTTATCGCACAATACCATCGCTTCTATTTAGCAAACGAACGCGATTATCTTTACAATGCTGCTGGCTTAGGAACTTTGCGTGATATTACAGGGCAATCAGGTAGCCATATTGGTGATGAAATTGATTTTCGTGTGAATTTTCATGTCAGTCGTCACCAGGATGTACTCGTCGGTTATTCCAAATTATTTACAGGTAATTTTATTGAGAATCAGCGTCCTGGTGTTTCACCTGATTTCTTTTATGCTCAATATACTTTCCGTTTTTGATTTCCAAGAGAAAAAACAATGAAAAAACTGCTATTGATTATGTTTGTCGCTCTCATTCCCTTTTTATTGGCACCAGCTCATGCATTCTCTGATCAAACTGACAACGGTGTCTCAAATGCTTCATCAGCTACAGACAAACTCCCGAATGATGAAGGAATCGTGGTATCGATACTCGATACTACCGGTTATACCTATATGGAATTAGAGAATGGCGGTAAGCGATTCTGGATCGCAGCACCGACCACTCAAGTTAAGACAGGTGATCATATCCGCTTTACTGAAAGCATGACGATGCATAACTTCACGAGCAAATCATTAAATCGAACTTTCAATCGACTTGTCTTTGTAACCTCCACCAAAGTAAAGGTCGCTCAGTAATCAATTGGCTATTAACCCCCGGTGCAAGTAAATTAGCTATACTTCTTTACTTGCCTGATTTGATTTTTTTCGACTTGTGGGATGACTCCGGTTCAACAAAGCCGATAAACAATTTATTCCTTAAGTTTTTTATTTCATCGCGATATTGAGCAGCCTTTTCAAACTCCAGATTTCTAGCAGATTCCAACATTTGCTTTTCCAATGATTTGATCTCTTTGGCTAACTGAGATTCATTCATACTGTCGTAACGCGCCTGAGCTTGAGCCACCCGAGTCAGCTCAGGTTTCTGGTCGTTACTATAAACGCCATCAATGAGATCCTTAATTCGCTTACTAACACTTCGTGGCGTGATATTATTTTTTTGATTAAACAAAATTTGTTTTTTACGGCGTCGCTCGGTTTCATCTATCGCCCGTTGCATTGAGTTAGTAACACGATCGGCATACAGTATCGCAGTTCCATTAATATGTCGCGCCGCTCGTCCCATGGTCTGAATCAACGAACGCTCGGAACGCAAAAAACCTTCCTTGTCGGCATCTAAGATTCCAACTAGCGAGACTTCTGGAATATCCAAACCCTCACGCAGTAAATTAATACCAACCAGCACATCGAATTTGCCCTGGCGCAAATCCCGGATAATCTCTACTCGCTCGACTGTGTCGATATCTGAGTGAAGATAGCGCACCCTAATCCCATGATCAGAGAAATAATCCGTTAAATCCTCAGCCATACGCTTGGTAAGTGTTGTGACCAGCGTTCGTTCCCCTTTAGCAGTGCGTATATTGACTTCCGACATCAGATCATCTACCTGTGTTGCGACTGGCCTCAAGATGATTTCAGGATCAATCAGCCCAGTAGGTCGAACCACTTGCTCAACGACCTGACCACTTTTTTTCTGCTCATAGTCTGCTGGCGTAGCTGAGATAAAAATTGTCTGCGGCATTAATTTCTCGAACTCATCGAACTTAAGTGGCCGATTATCTAATGCCGAAGGCAATCGAAACCCATAGTTGACTAAATTTTCCTTACGTGACCGATCTCCCTTATACATTCCGCCCAATTGTGGGACTGTCACATGGCTCTCATCAATAATCATCAAAGCACTGCTTGGCAGATAATCAATAAGCGTAGGTGGAGGTTCGCCATGTTTCCTGCCTGAAAAGTGACGTGAATAATTTTCGATTCCCTTACAGAAACCCAATTCATTCAACATTTCCAAATCGAAGCGAGTACGTTGCTCAATACGTTGAGCTTCCACTAATTTATTTTGCTGATAAAAAAAAGAGATACGATCGGCCAGCTCGGTCTTGATCGTTTCGATTGCCCGCATTGTGGTACTTCTTGGTGTCACATAATGACTGGAAGGATAAACAGTGTAACGTGATAACTTTTGCAAAACACGCCCTGTCAGCGGATCGAATGAAGCAATATTTTCTACAATATCATCGAACAGTGATACACGGATAGCAACCTCTGAATTCTCCGCCGGAAAAATATCGAGAACATCACCTCGTACTCGAAAAACTCCTCGAGTGAATTCAAATTCATTGCGCTGATACTGCATTCCGGTCAATCGTTTAATGATGTCACGCTGGGATATTTTTTCATGTTCGCGCAGATGCAGAATCATGCTGTGATAATCAACAGGATCACCAATACCATAAATACAGGATACCGTTGCCACGATAATGGTGTCTTTGCGTTCGAGCAACGATTTTGTAGCAGACAGACGCATTTGCTCGATATGCTCATTGATGCTGGAATCTTTCTCTATAAAGAGATCCCGTGACGGGACATACGCCTCGGGTTGATAATAATCGTAATAAGACACGAAATATTCAATCGCATTTTCTGGAAAGAATTCCCGCATTTCTGCATATAATTGCGCCGCAAGTGTTTTATTTGGCGCAATAATGATCGCCGGGCGGCCCAGTCGTGCGATCATATTCGCTATCGTGAACGTTTTACCTGAACCAGTCACGCCCAGCAAGGTTTGATAAAGCAAACCTGCGTCTACTCCAGCGACCAGTTTATCGATTGCAGCGGGCTGATCACCCGCTGGTAAAAAAGATTGATAGAGTTTATAAGGACTGTTGGGGAAGGTAATAATCACAGGTATAATTTCGTGGCAAAAACTATTTTAATTCTATCATGTTAGGTATCGACCATATCAGGAGCACAGTTGTGGAACTCTCAAAACGCGCACAGGCCATTAAGCCCTCCCCTACCTTAGCAGTCACTGCAAAAGCGGCAAGACTTAAATCAGAGGGTAAAGATATTATAGGACTCGGTGCTGGTGAACCTGATTTCGATACACCACAGCATATCAAGGATGCTGCAATTGCCGCGATCAATGCCGGTTTCACGAAATACACTCAGGTTGGCGGTACGCCAGCACTCAAAAGCGCGATTGTCACAAAATTTAAGCGTGAAAATAGCTTAGATTTCAATTCCAAGGAAATTCTCGTTTCTTGTGGAGGAAAACAAAGTTTCTTTAATCTAGTCCTGGCGACTATCAATCCGGGTGATGAAGTGATTATTCCCGCGCCTTACTGGGTTTCTTATCCTGATATTGTGCTTATTGCGGAAGGAAAGCCGGTTTTTATTGAGACTGGCATTGAAGATAACTTTAAAATTACTGCTGAACAGCTGGAAAAATCAATTACACCGAAGACTAGAATGTTTGTCATCAATAGTCCTAGCAATCCGTCTGGCAGTGTCTATAGCTTAGACGAACTTAAAGCCTTAGGTGATGTATTAAGGAAGCATCCAAACATTTTGATCGCCTCTGATGATATGTACGAACACATACTTTTGTCAGATGATAAGTTTGTCAATATTCTCAATGCCTGCCCCGATTTACAAGCACGGACGATCATATTGAATGGTGTATCCAAAGCCTATGCCATGACAGGTTGGCGTATCGGATATTGCGGAGGACCTGAGTACATTATTACAGGAATGGAAAATATTCAATCGCAAAGCACTTCCAATCCTACCTCCATTTCACAAATAGCTGCCGAGGCTGCTCTTAATGGTGATCAATCTTGCATGGTTCCGATGCAAATAGCATTCAAAGAGCGCAATCAGTTTGTGACTGAAAAATTAAATGCCATTCCTGGCATTCACTGCCTACTCTCTGGTGGGGCATTTTATGCGTTTGCTGATGTCCGTCAGGCAATACAAAGGCTCCAGGCAAATAAATTGATAGAGAATGACAGTGATATCACTTTTAGTGAGTTATTGCTGGAAAAAGCCGGCGTAGCCGTTGTGCCAGGTTCTGCATTCGGGTGTAAAGGGTATATACGTTTGTCTTTTGCCACGTCAATGAAGAATCTAGCCGCAGCGATTGAGCGTATTGACAATCTGCTGAGATGAAGAGATCGCTCAAATGTTTTTAGTAGACCGCAAATATTAATTCAGAAGATAAACTGTATCGTACGACATCCGTAAGCATATACTTTTCAGAATTTTAATGTTTGCGGGTTGAATCTTTTTAATCAAAGATAAGTTGTCTCGATAGTACTGGCCTATTCCCAAATTTCGTAACATAAATATAACGTTCACTTCATAGAACTAGACAGTAGTTATCATAAATGCTACCTTCATAGCAATTGTTTCCTTGATGTTTCTTTTAGTTACAAATGATGTACTATGCGGAGCACTTTCCACCAAAGATATGCTAGAAAAATGCGTTAGGGTACAAACTGATTCATAAGTTTGGTGAATATCGAAATGTTAAGCTTAAGCTGATTTTGGTACTTTGCTGTGTATGATCATTCTATCCATTTTGTCATGGCAAAATCTTCTGGAAATATGCGCTCCCTTTGAAACGCTAATATTTAGGGATTTTATCTGCCATGAGTGAAAAACTGACTTCTCAAAATAAGGTTCTGGTCACAGGGCCAAACAGCTTTCTCGGTTATCATGTCACCCAATGTTTGAACAAACGAGGTATCCGACCACGCGCGCTAGTCCCGAAGGATGCAAAGGCCTCCTATCTCTATAATTTAGATATCGACATCGTTGAGGGAACGATCGAAGATGAAGCTTCCTTACGTGCTGCCTGCGAGGGGATTGATACCGTCTTTCATTTATCCTTTCTAGTTGGTATCAGTGAAGAACTTGAAGAACGCATGCAAGAATTCAACGTTGACGGAACGCGTCGCCTGCTGGATGTCGCCGCCAACTCAGGAGTAAAACAGGTCGTCATATCCAGTAGTGCCCTCGCTGTTGGAGTTAACCATAGCCCACAAGCCCTCGATGAAACGGCAGACTGGAATATTCATCATTTTGATTTTGTCTATGCATTGACTCGGCGGCAGGCTGAAGAAGAAGCCCTTGCCCGATCAAATCCAGGATTCTCGGTCATCGCCGTTAGCCCCTCTTTTACGATGGGCCCGGAAGATTATGTCGGTGCACCCGCCAATAAGCTTTTGCAAGCTGTAAGTGCCGAGAAATTACCTGTCATCTTTACAGTCGGTTTTGGTTGCCTGGATGTTCGTGATTTTGCTGAGGGTATGATATTAGCTGCTGAACGCGGTCGCCCTGGGCAACGGTATTTGCTAAATGGCCATAATGTAATGGCTGATGAACTCATGAAAGAAGTCGCATCCGTTGCCGGCGTCAAACCTCCGCGCCGAAAATTGCCGATTTGGATGGCTTACTTCATGGTCGCCTTACTTAAAATCATAAAAACACTGACCAGGAAACCTCCAGCCATCACGCGTAGCACGCTGCAGATTCTGGGACGGTATGCTTGGTATGATTCCACGCGCGCGCAAAAAGAGCTTGGTTGGACACCCCGTCCTCTCCGCGAAACACTTGAAGATACGCTTCGTTGGTTCCGCGAGAACAAAATTTAGAGGCATGCCCTTTAATAATACCTCCCACTCAAATTAAGTAAATTAGCGCAGTTTAGTAGCGCAATTCTCACCATTAATCTGTAGAATGCTGATCCTGCTTGAGTCAAAACACGCAACACACCCCGCAGCATGCTGCGGGGAGATGAGCATTTAAGCGAATGCCAACTATAGTTCTACCTGCCTCTACTTGCCAAAACCAACCTGAAGGCTCATCGCATATAAATTCTGCTCATCCATTTCGAGCTCACTACGCCGCTCCAATGAACCCAATCTCAACATTGCGCGCAGTGATTCCTGCATAGTAATTTCTGAAGCATAGCGGCCAAGGCATTTATGCCGACCATAACCATGCTGCAGGTAAATTAAGCTTTGCGGTGCTTCCTGAGTACGTTCTCGGTCACTCAGGTAAGGCATTAATCGCTCATCTCTCGTGATATCAAAAGCCAAGGGATTTGGTACTACTTCAGGGTCCAGCATGGCTGCAGCATAAGCTGCAAAAACAAACGTCCCCTTGTTAAGCTGAATACCTCCGAGCACATCGTTATCTTTAACACACATGCGTAATAAAACCTCCCCTTGAGGCTTGAGCCGCAAGGCCTCCAGAGCATATTTGCGTAGTCTTTCCAGACTCTCTTCATACTTTACGTTATCCGGTTCTACTCCAGCCCAATATAAAGCCTGCTCATAACTGGAATCGTTCATAACGTCATATTCACCCTCCTTCAAGCGGAGCATGGAATCCAGAATACGTGCTGTCGCTTCCTGGGGATTTACTACTGCGCCAACTGCCGTACCAAATACATTAGAGCGAATCATCGAATCGGAAAGACGCCGTGCTAACTCACCTTCGGGGAGGGATTCTCCTAGCAAAGTAGAAAATTCACTTTCGAGCTTCTCACCATTTGAGCTCAACTCAAGCTGCATTCGGAGAAGTCTCGTCAACATCGTATCAGGAACCGTTTCACCTTGTTGCAAACAAGCTTTATAGTGCTGCAGAAGTGCGAATATGTATGCACTGAGATATTCGGTAGCGATGATGCCACGTTCACGAAATTCAGAAAATCTAGGATAAGCCGCATTAAAATTATTGAAGATATTGCGGAAGGCATCTTTGACCCAATTAAAAAGATCATCCGCTGTGGGAACAACCCCTTCTTCTATCCTGGTGAAGGTAAAAACTCTCCGCAATGCTTCATCCAGCGGAAAGCGATCGCCACCACGTAACCCGGGCAATACAGAAAGCGCGCCTGTTTCGTAGTAATGAACGCCCAGGTAGTCGCCAACGATACGTAGCGGAACAAATTTGGCGATTGTCTGGACCACATCGATTTCACCCTTACCCCCAGCCTGAGCCTGCTGTGTCCAATATTCAGCTTCATCACGCGTTAGACGCAAAAGAATCTCTTTGTCGCTACGCAACACCGCGCGCCGCAGAATCACATCATCTAACCGGTAGAGATCGTCCCGGTCGGTACCCAACATAAAATGTGAATAAGCATCAGGATGCTTGGTTTTGTCGTCTGTGGCACGCGCCATTTCTACTGCATAAGGGTCTACGGTAAAAAGATCTGTACGTTCCAAACAACGAACGACTTCCGCATGCCGCATAACAACCACTGGACCAATAACTGGTTTGAAGATCGGCATGGCATCTCGCGGCTGAGCCAAAAGCTCCTGGAACATCGCATAAGGCTTGGTCGCCAACCATTTTGATATTACTTGCGCCACAGCCGCGCCACGGACTTTGGCGGCTGCGGTAAAAGTGATTGCCGCAGCTTCAGCAGCCTGCCTATCCCGAGTATAAGCATCTATATCATTGATATACTTTGGATCATTTGGTTCAGGTAGGGAAGGTGGCAATGATGGTAATAAAGTTTCAACTTCGGCAATGGCGATATCGTTCAGGAAACTTGTCGCAGCAGGCAAAGGCGGAGACGAAACTTGTGGTGATGTATTAGCCACCTCTGCTGCTTGCGACTGCTCATTTTGCTTGCTCTCTGAGGACGTTTTGAATAGTTTAATGAATTTGCAAAAGAATCCATTTAGCTGTTCCACCAGCGTCGTTCCGTTTCGTTTAGACATTTTGTCCTCCCGTTGCTACAGCGTTTTCATGTATTCAATCACGGCGCGGATTTGTTCATCGGTCCATTCACTCCCATAAGTATGACCGGCGTTTGAATTACCACGCAATGCCGTATCATGCTCAGCAAAGTGTACACTATCGCCAACACCATACTCATCGAGTGCAGGTGCTTTATCCCAAACAAACCCAACCATTTTTTCGTCGTATTTGATGTTTCCACGGATAAATTTTGTAGGTCGTTCGGCGGGTCGCAACAGGTGCCATAACGTTGGAACCGAACCATTGTGCAGATAGGGCGCCTGCGCCCAAATGCCATGCAATACATCAGGTTTATATCCTGCCTCATCACTTCCACGTGGTGTGATGAAGTATGCCTCATCATCGGCTGCGCGACTTCCCCGTTTCGGGCGACACCAATCACTCCCGCCTTGCTCGATATATAACTCGCAAGCTTCTCGTGTCAACTCGAGTAGCCCTAGCCGCGCGGTCGGTGTAATCTGTATTGCTCTGTTCATGTCCGTGCCAACGTTATAAACGTTTTTATTTTGAGCATAATGGCACGCAGAAGCACATTGCTGCTCAAAAAGCGGCTTACCTTTCTCTGCCAGTACCAGATCGACTGAAAACGGGTAAGGAGAAGGTGGCAAATCATTGATAAATGGATTCATCGCTTCATGGATGCGTACATCAACTTTAGAGGGATCACCACCTGATGAAACCCCCGAGGCAAGAACCCGTGCTTCGGCTGCCTGATTTGAGTCCCAATTGGCAAGCCCATGATCACGGGAATACCACAAACTTTTAATATCTGAAGCGCCCGGTTCATGTGGCATCCATTCAGCTGCAGTTTTAAACAATCGCTCACCGGCCTGTTTGATGCGTTCTTCATCTGGCAGGTTTTCTAGTCCTGCAAAGAAAGGATGATCATCAGGCAGACGCGCAAAAAAACTATCCCTTTTAGCATGCAATGCCACCAAACCAGCCGCTATACCAAACGCATCCATTCGGCCAGGACGGGGACCAAAAACACCTGGGGCTTTTTGTTCTTCTTTATCGTTATAGGATAATTTAGCAGCCAGCACTAAATACATGAGTTCCGTTTTTTTAGCCGATCCAATCAGAATTTTAGCCGCACCTTCCATGTTTCCCAGGATAAGCGCTACCTGATTCCTGGCATGTTCTGCATTAGCAGAACGCTCATCTTGTGTTTTCCCTCCATAAAACCAAGCGGGATCAGCTTCCGCTTTCTCTTTAAGGAAAGTAGCAATTTTAGTCAGTTGTGCTAAATCAACTTGAATTTTGCTTGGGTCAGGATGATCGACCTTGATAAGTTTCTTGCCCGTTTGGTACAGCAGGCCTGCATAAGCTTGGGCGTCAATTTCTGAGTTGGGCGCGCCAACAAAATGACGGACCCGATCGTTAACGTACACCCTCCCTGTATGGCAAGCGCTACACGAGAAAAAAACATTATCGGTCCGTTTTTCTTCTGGAATTGATGGATCTTGCACAGTAAACAGCCCATAAGGAAGCGGATGACGCTGTTCGGGGGGAAGTAACTTGCCAGTGACAGGATCATAATCCTCCGGATGGGGACCAAAGCCAAGGTTACCCAGCGAGCCTTCACCTTTCCATATTTCTGGAAAGACCTCGATCACGGCACGCAACAGCACGAAAGGAACGCCGTTAAAAGCAAGCGGATATGTATTAAACCAATCGTAGCCTAGTTGATTACTATACCAAGGGGTACGTGCTGCCTCGTCAGTCTCAATTTTTCTGATCGTAACATCATTCAGATAAGCAAGCTGTTGCTGTTCACGTCGCGCGCGTTCATCGTCCCAGTTACTAACCTGCTGTATCGGAGGTTCATCCGCTTCTTGCCGGGTATCCGTACAGGAGCTAAACAGCGTAAGAAAACACAATATTATTCCGCAACGAATCATGACAGAAGAATGAAAATTCCCCATGAAGACCTCCCATAAGCTGATTTAAGTAAAAAGCTATTCTAGTCTAGCTTGCTTGATAATGACAATGTCAAATATTTATTCTGTGCTTATAATTTTTTTACTTTCTTTTATATTGTTTCTTTATTGTAATTCAGGCGGCCATGGCAAGCGTTGTATACCTTTTTTCTGTCCTCGATCAGGGTTATTGAGCGCGACATTTGCCAGATAAATGCCATCAGACGCAGGGACTGCTGAAGCAATCGAAGACAGCGCCGGCCCTTTGTAGAATGCTGAATATACAGGTTGGCTGCCATCGGGAGTCAGCACAACCACACCAGTTTGCTGCGTTTGGGATAAAAGCAGTGATGTTGGCAGCCGCATTATAAGTGGTTTAATCCAGGTATTCTCATGCACCCAAGCCAAAAGGGGGCTTCTTTCTGTAAACATGGCAAGCCAGATACGCCCCTTCGCATCCCGGTCCATACCATCCGGCATCCCGGGAAGGCCGTCAATCACAATCTCGGCTTGACCTGCTTTTGCACCCTGGACATAAAATCGCGTCACCCGGAATAGTGATGTCTGAGTGACAATCACCGATTCCTCACGCGCCTTACCTGGATGAGGATCATAAAGCACGCCATTGATAAAATGAAAACCTTCAGCAATAAGGCGGACTGATTCCTTATCTAGGTCATAACGCCATAAACGGCCATTGGGTGCTAACGCGATGGCTTCATCGATCGCATCATCGGCTGAAGCATTTTCATAATAAAAAGGTTCGGAAAAATAAATACGGCGGCCATCCTCACTAACCTCCAGATTGTCACAAACGGCAAGGTTACGGCTCGGCCCGCCATTGCCATCAGCGCGTAATTCGGGCGCATTAGGATCATCATCCGCATACACCACCGGTTGCTGGAGGTTGATGGCTGTAACAGGAACTTTCAATACTACCGGGGTAATCTCCAGCGTTTCGGTATCGACTCGATACAAACCGGCCACTTCACCGGGCGGCCGATCTTCATAAGATCCCGCAGAGCAAAAATAAGCACGTGAAGGATTATTGGGGTCTTCATGAATTCCCCATGCCATTAAAGGAACATCGACCAGAGGCTCGGCACTATTGTCAATAAAATTCACCCGCCAGATTTTCCCATCATGGGCTGTTACCAGGGCAATCATGCCGTCTTCGAGAAAAATAGCATCATCATAGGCAGGGAGTGCGAAGAGAAGCTCTTGCAAATCAGCAGAAAACTGATCAGATCGGTCGACCATTTGCGTCTTACGTACGGTTGTCGGGTCGAAAGTAATAGAACCAGCAACACAACATCGAATTTCTTCGCGTGGTGCCGCTTCATTCCACCATACGATAACCGAAACGACTAGAACCAAAATTACAGTCCACTTTTTCACTTACTCATCCCTCCTCCAACATCTCGATCAGAAAGCAACAACGGGAATGCCATGAAAATAGCACGTAGATCTAGCACTGCTAACGGGGGTATTCAATCAGCTTGCATATCACTTTGCAAGGTATATTTTTTTACAATAAAGTTTATTATCGCTAAGAATCTTACGAAACTGCTCCAACGCTGCTTCCAGAGTACCCACGATCTCTTGAGCACTGACATCCAGTATCGGCAGATTATCCGAATCGGTTAAGGACTTATTTTCAACCAGCAAATATCCAGGCTGACCTTGTCACGCTTGATCAATTCTTCATAATCATCAACACGCTGGAGGATGCCCACCTCTTGCCGCTCTAACAGTTGTTGATAAAACGCGTTTTGGTTACTGTCGATCGACGCGAAAAGGGTAACGGATTACTCCAATGTGGCGCTTCAGCCGAGTCGCCCTAAGTATATCTATCCAACTGCGTTTCAATCCCTGAGAGAGTCACACCCGCCTTTTTGGTTTCGAACACACCTACTACCTCGCATCACCATAGGAGCGAATGAGAGAATGACAGCAAAAGCAATCATCATGCAAGCTCTTCATTTCCTCACGCTTCAAATCGCTTCTCACTTAATTTGTAAATTTGCCACGACATGATTTCTGATTCACCACTCTAATCTATGCTCTCCATCGTGTTTAAATTTTGTTGTATCTTTTTAGACTACAATTAATTTCACATAGTGATACTTATTATTTATTTAATTAAACCGTATTATTATAAAAAATGAATTTAATTGAGTAGGACAATACACAGAAACGAAATTAAAATATTAAAAATAATGATCTTATCATGATCAATTTTAATTTAGGCTGGCATTATAATTAAACACAGTCTACGACACCTATCATATCTAGATATAAAATCAATAAAGAAATGTATCCTGTAATGAACGTATTATTAATAGGGTCATTTTTATTTAATAATAGCGAAGCAGCCTTTCAAGGAAGAGATAAGCAAAATTCAAGCAATCGGAGTCGACATCATGAAAACTGGATTTATTTTGCTGATCGGATTAGCACTTAACTTTTTGTCTGCTTGCGCACAAATGCAATCTATTGGGGACAAACAACACAACAAAGAATATGGTTCTGCTCAATTTATTACTACGGCAGACAATCATCAAGCTCAGGCAGAATATTACGAAAAAGTCGCTACCGATTTAGAAGCAAAGTTACAGGAACAAAAACAACTACTCCATGAGTACGAAGAGCGAAGCTATTATTATGGGGCGAAAGGACAAGACCTTAGATCTCATACATCAGCCAACATTCGCTATTATGAGAAACTTCTAGAAAGGAATTTAAGAAAAGTCACCTTTCACCATAAAATGGCAAACCAACAAAAAAAATCCAACGTTACAACGAATACGGTCGAGCCTACTACCTTATTCAAAAGTATTAGCAACGGAGAATCTGAGCCCCTATGCTTGAAAGAACAGGCCTCTGAGCGACCAAATAATAATTGTTAGAAAGGTAACAAAAAATCAAGGGAAAATAGAATTTGATCCTTATTTCCACCAAAAGGTCGATAAGCGGCCGCCTTATAAGCATCCACGCGATCGTAGCGGATGTTGGCACGAACAATCAATTTCTGCAATGTATCCCATTTTAATCTCAGAGTTCTGGCAGCTTTCCAGTTCATACCAACAGTAACCGCATAATAATCTGCCGGGGTAACGGTAACAGTATTTATGTCGCCAGCAAAACTGACTGCCGTCCCATTCACTACATTAGTAGCCGCCGCCACCCTAAAGGGGGAAGGATTACGAAAACCATCTGCGTCACGATACCATTCGCCCCGCACACCTACCGATAGATCATCAGTCAAATCGTAGTATAAATGCGTGATGAAGCTAATCCATTCAGCATCTTTTGTAACATTGGCATACTTTAGATTGTTTAATAAAACTCCTCCAGCATGACCATAGACCTGATGGAGAACCAGAAGGGTTTTAGGGGTAATTTTGTGCTGTAATACGATGTTGTAAAATCCCCAAGGCTCGTTACTTCGTGTGGAAGTTTCACCATAAGTACCGGAAAGATGAACTATAGTTGCCCGATTATCGCTGGTCCAGGTAAACCCAGCAATACCACTCCAATTACCCAATTCTTTATCCCATCCGGCATCCCAACCACCTGTAGCGCTGCCAGTCAGAGCGCCTCCTATGATTAGCCAGTTTTTAGTGAGATTGTAATTTGCCAACACGCCTGTATGCGTAAAAGGCTCACCGACATTCAAGGTATAAGCACGCGTATAAAAAAAGTTGTCAGGTGCTGGAACCGTCTCAAAACCTGTTGGAGTATAAAAGTGCCCTAGCTTAACATTGAGTCCATTTCCAATGGGCGCATAAGCTTCCAGGTAAGTTTGAGGAAGTGCAATGCCGTAAGTTTTTGTTGAAGAACAGCACAAATCCAGATCCCAGTTACTTCTTTCTAATGGCTCCCCAGTATTCACATCAAAAGTTGGCACACCAAAAGCTTGTGTAAAAATAGCATCTGTACCAAACATGAAGTCAACACGCCCGCCAAAATCCCATGCATCACCCGTTGAAACCACCGGGCGTCGCATAAATACATTAAATTGATTAAGTTGAAATCGATTGGCTTGATCGGCAAAAATAACAGGACCGTTATACCCGTCAGTCTGACTTGGATTAAAAGTTGCGCCGCCATTAATCCAGCCACCAAAATCTATCCTGCTATCTCTAAGAAAATTCGTTAGATTGTTAGCCCGAAGGTCATCAGAATGTGAAGCAGTTAACAGCATGCTGACTGTTACAGCAAATAACAGCCATCTTGGGTATTTCAGCATATATTCCAACTTAGTAGCTACTCTGCAAATTCAAGGATAAAAAGCTATGACACTTTTAATAATTGAGTGTTGCTCACTGGAATGCTGCGAGTAGAGCAACCCATTGGGGCAGGACAGAAACAGCTATTAAGTGAAATTAGTCATACAAACCAACATTTGTCATCGAATTATTATCCACCACCCTATTTCACTGACTTTCATGAGACATTCAAATAATCATTCATATCATAGAGGATTATCTCTCAATAAACTACAATCTGCCAGATCCATTACCCACATCTCCACCCAATAACGATCGAGTAAAGCAAGCAAAACTATTAAATCAAGGTAATATCTTGATGTTATTCAGAAAAGAACTCGCGTGCTTTTTCCATCCACGATTTTGCCCGGGGGCTATGGCGTGAATTATCTTTTTGGCTGATATCTTCCAATTCCTGCAGCAACTCTTTTTGGCGGGACGTAAGATTAACAGGCGTCTCCACCACAACATGACACAAGAGATCACCAGCAGTATGACTGCGTACCCCTTTAATACCTTTGCCACGCAAGCGAAAAATCTTACCGGTTTGCGTTTCTGCAGAAATTTTGATCCTCGCATGACCCTCTAGGGTGGGCACCTCAATTTCCCCACCCAACGCTGCTGTTGCAAAACTGATAGGGATTTCACAGTGCAAATCATTGCCATCACGCTGAAACACAGGATGGCTTGATAAATGGATCACAACATACAGGTCTCCCGGCGGACCACCATTGACCCCCGCTTCACCTTCGCCAGATATACGAATGCGATCACCTTCATCAACACCAACTGGAATTTTAACCGTAAGGGTTTTATGCTGTTTAACCCGACCCACGCCATGACAGGATGAGCAAGGAGCGGAAATTATCTTTCCACTACCACGACATTTGGGGCATGTCTGTTGAATGGAAAAAAAACCTTGCTGCATTCTCACTTGGCCATGTCCATCACAGGTTGTACAGATGGTAGGTGATGTTCCAGGTTTAGCACCGGAACCATGACAAGTATCGCAAGCCACCATGGTAGGAATGCGTATCTTGGTTTCAGCGCCACGAGCGGCTTGCTCAAGGGTAATTTCCAGGTTATAACGCAAATCAGCACCCCGATGAACATTGGAGCGCCCTCCCCCACCACGCATTCCAAAAATATCACCAAAAATATCGCTGAATGCATCGCCAAACCCATGCGCACCTGCTCCAGCCGCACTTGCATCTACGCCTGCATGGCCATATTGATCATAGGCAGATCGTTTGCTTGAGTCAGATAAAATCTCATAAGCTTCCTTAGCCTCTTTAAAGCGTTCCTCCGCCTTAGCATCCCCGGCATTCCGGTCTGGATGATATTTCATAGCTAGCTTACGATAAGCTTTCTTAATCTCACCCTCGTCAGCATCTCTGCTGACACCAAGAACATCGTAATAATCGCGTTTACTCATAAAAACTCCCAGCAACCAGGATGCAATCAAAGCGCCCAAAAATATTTGATTATCATCTTGCTATATTTGTTGAAATCAGATTCCAGTCAGATCAAAGTGCTATTAAGAATATTAAATAACCTAATAGACGCTAAAACGCAGAGTACGCAAGGAATGTTCTCCTCCCTCGCACCTCTGCGTCTTCAAGCTAAAAACCTCAACTAAACTTTCAAATAATTATTTTTTATCTTTAACTTCTTCAAACTCAGCATCAACGACTTCCCCTTCTACCGTTTTTTCTTCTTTCTTAGAGGAAGCTGACTCAGCCCCAGGTTGTGCTGACTGCGCTTGTTCCTGAGAATAAATCTTCTCAGCCAGCTTTTGTGAAGCCTCTGTCAATGCCTGAGTTTTTGCTTCAATCACTTCCTTATCATTCGATTTGAGTGCTTCTTCAGCATCTTTCAGTGCTGATTCAATTTTTGATTTCTCATCGGCTTCAAGTTTGTCACCATATTCTGTCATTGATTTCCTGACTGAATGGATCATGGCATCGCATTGATTACGAGCGTTGACAAGTTCTAAAGCCTTCTTATCTTCTTCAGCATGTGATTCAGCATCTTTAACCATGCGATCAATTTCATCTTCCGACAGGCCTGAACTCGCTTGTATCTTGATCTTGTTTTCCTTACCAGTTGCCTTGTCTTTGGCTGATACATGCAATATACCGTTTGCATCAATATCGAAGGTAACTTCGATTTGAGGCATACCGCGCGGCGCAGGCGGAATATCTGTCAAATTAAATTGACCCAAGCTTTTGTTTCCTGATGCCATTTCGCGCTCACCTTGCAGCACATGGATCGTGACTGCTGTCTGGCTATCATCCGCCGTTGAAAACACCTGTTGCGCCTTAGTCGGAATAGTTGTATTTTTTTGAATCAGCTTGGTCATAACACCACCCAAGGTTTCAATACCCAATGACAATGGCGTCACATCCAACAGCAACACATCTTTGACATCACCTTTTAAGACACCGCCTTGAATAGCTGCACCGATAGCAACGGCTTCGTCCGGATTGACATCCTTGCGAGGTTCTTTACCAAAAATCTCTTTGACTTTCTCTTGCACTTTGGGCATACGGGTTTGCCCGCCGACCAAAATGACATCATTAATATCAGAAAAGGACAAACCAGCATCTTTGATTGCCACGCGGCATGGCGCTATGGTTCGCTCGATCAATTCTTCTACCAGGCTTTCCAACTTAGCCCGCGTAATTTTGATGGCCAGATGTTTAGGCCCTGACGCATCAGCCGTAATATAAGGTAGGTTAACTTCAGTCTGTTGGCTAGATGACAGCTCAATTTTGGCTTTCTCAGCAGCATCTTTCAAACGCTGTAAAGCCAGCATATCTTTTTTCAGATCGATGCCACTTTCTTTTTTGTACTCATCGACCAGATACTCGATCACACGTGAATCAAAATCCTCACCTCCCAGGAAAGTATCCCCATTGGTAGCCAGCACCTCAAACTGATGTTCGCCTTCTACTTCAGCAATCTCGATAATGGAGATATCGAATGTCCCTCCTCCTAAATCGTATACAGCAATCTTACGATCACCCTCTTTCTTATCCATGCCAAAAGCCAAAGCTGCGGCAGTCGGCTCATTGATGATGCGCTTGACTTCCAGACCCGCAATCCGTCCCGCATCTTTAGTAGCTTGACGTTGCGAATCATTAAAATACGCCGGTACAGTAATAACCGCTTCCGTTACTGGCTCTCCCAGATAATCCTCAGCAGTTTTTTTCATTTTTATCAGTACCTGCGCTGAAATCTCAGGTGGTGCAATTTTTCTTCCCCGTACCTCTACCCAAGCATCATTATTATCTGCACGGACAATGCTGTAAGGCACCATATTAATATCTTTCTGCACCATCTCTTCATCAAAACGGCGACCGATGAGCCGTTTTACGGCAAACAAGGTGTTCTTGGGGTTGGTTACTGCCTGACGTTTAGCTGAAGCGCCTACTAGAATTTCATTATCCTCTGTATAGGCCACAATTGAGGGTGTTGTTCGTGCACCTTCTGAATTTTCAATAACCTTTGGCTTACCGTTCTCCATCACTGCCACACATGAGTTGGTAGTACCCAGGTCGATACCTATAATTTTTGCCATACTTGCTTGATCCTTTAAAAGATTAAAACTTTGAATTTATCTGATACTTGGAAATGGAGATTCTTACTGAAATTTCAAGTTTCCTTGGGTTTCGAAACCGCAACCATTGCAGGACGAATAACGCGATCATGCAACATATATCCTCTTTGCAACACTTGTGTAACTGTATTCGGGGGAAGCTCTGATTCCACCATACACATTGCCTGATGCTGATGAGGATCAAATTTATCGCCGTTAGGATCAATAACCTTAATATTAAATTTCTCGAAAACAGTCGCTAGCTGCTTTTGCGTCAATTCAACACCATCCCTGAAGCTTTCCAGCGTTGCATTTTCAACCGCCAAAGCAGCTTCCAAGCTATCCATTACTGCCAGCAACTCAGTAGAGAATTTTTCTATCGCATATTTATGCGCATTAGCGATATCTATTTGAGCACGTTTACGTATATTTTCCGCTTCTGCTTTGGCACGGAGCCAAGCATCGTGATGTTCGACTGCATTTAACTCAGCCTGTTTGAGTAATTGTTCAAGACTGGGTGTCGTCTCTACATCTGATCCAGCCTCAGTAGCACTATTATCTTTAGAGGCCTCAAGTTCATTGATTTCACCACTTACCTGTACCAACTCTTGTTCATCTGTTTGTGATTTATTTGATTCTTGCATACTCATCTTCCGTTTTGGAGGGTTATATTGGGATAATTAAAACAATTTCAATCTATTTAAGCATCAAAATATTTCTTAATCATAAGGAATGAGCTATATCACCCCATCTAACTTATTGAAATGTAAACATAGAAACAGCAGGTGCTAGTTACCAATTTTTGCTGCTAACTTAGTTGCCAAGCCTGTATAATTTTCTGGGGTGAGTTCCAATAAGCGTTTCTTATCCGCTTCGGGAATATCAAGATTGATAATGAATTGATGTAAGGCATCGCGAGTAATATTCACCTTTCCGCGTGTCAATGCTTTAAGCTGCTCATAAGGATTGGCTATTCCATGACGACGCATGACCGTTTGAATAGGCTCGGCCAACACCTCCCAGGAATCTTGCAAATCTTGCTGTAAGCGGGTGGAATTAATTTCTAACTTACCTAACCCTCTGAGGCAGGAATCATAGGCTAACAACGTATAGCCAAGCGCCACCCCCATGTTGCGAAGTACAGTAGAATCAGTTAGGTCACGCTGCCAGCGTGATATTGGCAATTTATCACTCAGATGTCGAAGAAGCGCATTGGCAATTCCCAGATTGCCCTCTGAGTTTTCAAAATCAATTGGGTTAACCTTATGTGGCATGGTGGATGATCCCACTTCTCCATCCTTGGTTTTCTGTCTGAAATATCCCAGTGAAATATAGCCCCATAGATCGCGATTCAAATCCAACAAGATGGTATTGACGCGCGCATAGGCATCAAACAGTTCAGCGATGGTGTCATGCGGTTCAATCTGTGTTGTATAAGGATTAAACGTCAGGCCCAGTTTCTCAACAAACGAGCGAGCATATTTTTCCCAATCAAGCATAGGATACGCCACTGTGTGTGCATTATAATTACCCACTGCACCGTTGATTTTGCCTAAAATAGTGACATTCACAAGCTGTTCATAGCCACGCTGTAATCGATAAACCACATTGGCAATTTCTTTGCCCATCGTCGTGGGTGTCGCAGTTTGTCCATGCGTACGCGAAAGCATAGGAACATCCGTCAGTTGATGCGCTAATTGCGTAAGACTATTTATAATTTTTCTAAGTGCCGGCAACATCACTTGATTTCGGCTAGCTTGAAGCATCAATCCATGAGAGAGGTTATTAATATCCTCTGAAGTGCATGCAAAATGAATGAATTCAGCCACACGAGCAATTTCGGCATTTCCTGCCAAAGACTCCTTTAGCCAATATTCGACTGCCTTGACATCATGATTAGTACGCGCCTCAATAGTTTTAACCGCCCCTGCATCAGCGATGGAGAAACTCTCAGCCAGATTATCTAGTTGCTTAATCGTAGCAGCAGAAAAGGCAGGCACCTCCAGGATCAGCGGTTCATTACTCAATGCTTTGAGCCATTCAATTTCTATACGCACCCGATAGCGAATCAATGCAAATTCACTAAAATAGGGTCGTAAATCTGCGACTTTATTGTAATAGCGGCCATCCAAAGGAGAAAGCGCATAAATAGGAGGAAAACTCATTTTTTCTGTGTCCTTGTTTTAGCTTATATTTTAACATGGCCACTATAACCATGAGGACACAGAATCAGAGAATCAGTATTTTGTAAGCACGACCAAAGACTAAACCATGAAACCGAGTGGATCGTTGATCAGCCTTAATTACGCTAAATTCACATCGCTTTGGCAGGAAACACATCAAATCTAGACATTCTCAGTGTACCCACGCACGCCGCCAGCCACAAATACGGCGGGTGGTTCGATAATCTCACATGAACGATAATTGTATTATCAGAACAGCTTGCGAGTATTCATCATTCGCTTTGAGCAATCACTCCCCCACCGAGACACACTTTACTTTCATACACGACAACGGATTGCCCTGGAGTAACCGCCCATTGTGGTTGCGCAAAGTCAATCTGGCAGCCACCCTGAACGATATGGTTTATGGCACAAGGTGCATCGGTTTGTCGATAACGTATTTTCGCAGCATACACCCAGTTGCAGTGCGGCTTCTTTCCGCTGATCCAGGTTAAATCAGTAGCTAATAACGTAGATCGAAGTAATGCCGGATGATCATGCCCTTGTACTACAAGCAACACGTTATTGTTAATATCTTTGCCCGAGACAAACCATGGCCTTTCATTGCCCTCGCGGACTCCGCCAATTCCCAGCCCCTGTCGTTGGCCAATGGTGTAATACATCAGACCCACATGCTTTCCAACCACTTTACCTTCCAGTGTCTGGATTTCTCCTGGTTCATGCGGTAAATACCGATTAAGAAATTCACGGAAAGGGCGCTCGCCGATAAAGCAAATACCAGTGCTGTCTTTCTTGGAGAAATTCGGTAATTTGTGTGCAAGCGCGATTTGGCGAACTTCACGCTTGTAGAGATGGCCGATAGGAAATAGTGCTTTTGCCAATTGGGCCTGGTTTAAGCGATAAAGAAAATAGCTTTGATCCTTATTGCCATCCTCGCCTTTCAATAACTGATACGAATCATTAATTTTACGTACCTGCGCATAGTGACCCGTTGCAATAAAATCAGCGCCCAGGGTAATCGCATGATCCAGAAATGCTTTGAATTTAATTTCCGCATTGCATAACACATCCGGATTAGGCGTCCTCCCTGCCTGATATTCAGCAAGAAATAAATTGAACACACGTTCTTTATACTCGGCCGAGAAATTAATGACTTCAAGTGGAATGTCTATGATATCTGCTACTGATACCGCATCAATAAAATCCTGACGGGAGGAACAGTATTCATCGGTATCATCATCTTCCCAGTTCTTCATGAACAAACCGATAACCTCGTACCCTTGTTCTTTTAATAATAAAGCAGCAACGGAAGAATCCACCCCTCCAGACATACCCACGATGACACGCTGTTTTTTCATAATTTCAATCGTAATGAGTAAAAATTTCCAGAGGATAACGCTTTCCAGCCAAATAATCCTCAATGCATTGCATGACGAGTGGGCTGCGATGGCATGCGCTTCGTTCTCGAATCTCATATAGATCAAACCAGGCAGCACGCAGGATTCCACTATCCAGAACTCGATCCGGATCAAAGTCGGATACAATACCGGACAATGCGAAACGCAGGAAAGTCGTATCCGTTGCGTAAGAATGCCAGTTGTAAACACCAATCAACCATTGTGGAATAAAGGTATAAGCAGTTTCCTCCAACACTTCCCGAATGCTTGCTTGAATAATGGACTCGCCAGGCTCCAAATGACCAGCAGGTTGATTAAGTTGTACGCCCAGATCCTGCTGGTCTTCCTCTACCAGCAAATATCTGCCATTTTGTTCGATTACAGCCGCAACTGTTACATTAGGTTTCCAGATCATAATTCTCGTATAGGTTAATATCGCATTACATATCCATAAAACTTGATATCATCGAGCTGGCATTTACTTTAAAGAGAGTTCCTTTTTCATGCACATTTCCATCATTATCCCAGCTTACAATGAAGAACGCTTGATTGGCCAGTGTTTACAGTCTGTAACTAAAGCTATTGCGGCTAACCAAGATTTTGGTTTCACCCATGAAATCATCGTGGTAGACAACAATTCTACGGATAATACAGCCAATCTGGCAAAGCAGGCGGGAGCGCACGTAATTTTTGAACCCATCAACCACATTGCACGTGCACGCAGCGCAGGCGCTTCGGCTGCCACGGGAGATTGGCTGCTATTTCTTGATGCGGATTGTCTGCTGAGTACAGAGTTAGTAAACGATATTTTTCAATTAATCAAAAAGGGTAAACATGTCGGTGCTGGCAGCTCTTTGCTGATGCCTGGACTACCTTGGTGGGCACAAGGAATATTAAATCTATGGACAGCGTTATCCGTAATATTCGGGTGGGCGGCAGGTGCTTTGATGGTATGCAACGCCAAAGCCTATCGCGAAATTGGCGGTTTTAATTTAGCACTCTATGCAGCAGATGAAATTGAATTTAGCCAGAAACTCAAAAAATGGGGCCGCGCACATCACTTAAAATTTACTATTCTAACAGCACATCCACTTGAGACCTCTGGCAGAAAAATCCAACTCTACAGTGGGCGAGAAGTATTTGGGCAGTTTATGCGCCTCATCTTTCATCCCCACCGAACCCTACACGATAAAAAGTGGTTATCGATGTGGTATGACGGCAGACGTTAGTTACCCACACATTAGATAAATGGGCACCTCTAAAAATTCAAATTTCGTCACAACACTTTGTTACTCACAAAAAATGTTTCCTTACATATCAAATATATGCTGCGTCACCATTTTTTGCTCGCACCCCGTTTTGTTTAAAACTTTGATTTTTCAGAGATGCCCAAATGACTAATAATTCCACTGAAAACACTCATAAAAACACTTCGCATATGCACTGGACTCATGCACTGCTGATCATCTTGCTCACTATGGTAATTACCATAACGGGCACTTACTGGATACTTAAGACTTACGTTTTCACCACAGCATTCACACCGGTTGCTCTCAATGCAAAAGAAGAAAGCAAACTCCAAGCTAAACTTCATGCACTTGGTTATCAACCTGAATTTTCAACATTTAGTACCCGCAAAGAACAAAGCGATGAAATTAATGAAAGTGGTTTCCTAAAACCAGAACCCTATTCCGAAGAAAATGCGCCACACGAAATCAGTTTCACTGAGCGGGAGCTAAATGCATTGCTGGCTAAAAATACCGATCTCGCACAAAAACTAGCTATTGATCTTGCTGATAATCTCGTCAGTGCAAAGCTGCTCATTCCACTCGAAGAAGACTTTCCGGTGCTTGGTGGTAAAACACTCCGTTTTAATGCCGGTATCGCAATGACGTATCAGAATGACAAACCCGTTATTATCCTAAGAGGTATTAGTATCATGGGTATTCCAATCCCCAATGCCTGGCTAGGAGGGATAAAAAATATCGATCTGGTCAGTGAATTTGGTATCGACCCGGGATTCTGGAAATCCTTCTCTGAAGGGGTAGATGACATTCAAGTAGTAGATGGCCAAATTAATATCAAAC
>CAYNXU010000001.1:36880-38991 GCA_964401225.1 uncultured Nitrosomonas sp. | reverse complement strand
CAGGCGGTGTCCAGTTATAGCGCCACTTCACGATTGGCGGAAGTGACATCAGAATGGATTCGGTACGCCCGCCTGTCTGCAACCCAAATAATGTTCCTCTGTCCCAGACTAGATTGAATTCGACATAACGCCCACGCCGGTAAGCCTGGAAATCGCGCTCGCGTTCAGCATAGGGTGTGTTGAGGCGTCTTTCCAGAATAGGAACATAGGCCGATAAGAAATGATCGCCCACGCTTTGCATTAGATTAAAGCAAGTTTCAAAATCAGGTTGGTTGAAATCGTCGAAAAAAATTCCACCAATACCACGTGGTTCTTTGCGATGCTTTAAGTAGAAATAGTCGTCGCACCATTTTTTGAAGCGGGGGTAGTAGTCATCACCAAACGGTTGGAGCGCGGTTTTACAGGTTTGGTGAAAATGAATGGCATCCTCTTGAAAGCCATAATACGGTGTTAGATCCATGCCGCCACCAAACCACCAGACAGATTCCGCGCCTTCTTTCTTGGCTTCAAAAAAACGTACATTCATATGTACGGTAGGGGCATAGGGGTTGCGGGGATGCAAAACCAGTGATACCCCTGCGGCTTCGAATGAGCGGCCGGCTAATTCCGGCCGTGCGGCAGTCGCCGAAGCTGGCAAACCACTGCCGTAAACATAAGAGAAATTGACGCCACCGCGCTCTAGCACATTGCCTTCTTCAATCACACAACTTAATCCACCGCCACCATCCGGACGTTCCCAGGCATCATGTACAAAAGGTTTGCCGTCTACCTGTTCCAATCCGGCGACAATTCTTTTTTGTAAATCAGTGAGAAATGCTTTAACACGTTCTGTATTCATGTCCCCCCCTTAAACTTCGTTTTAAATATCAAATCATTATTTTTATTTATCGCATGCGTCATTCTACCTACAGGTCACAAGTGAGGAAAGAAATTCAGTAATTCATGTACGAGCGGCAGTAGATTGACCAGCAGCAATGAGAAAATCCATGGCTGCTATGTTAGACTTGGGCCACTGATTTAACGAGATAAAATACAATGTCTGGTAATACACTTGGAAAACTTTTTTGTGTCACTTCATTTGGTGAATCGCATGGTCCGGCAATAGGCTGTGTCGTGGATGGCTGTCCGCCGGGAATGACTTTGTCAGAAGAAGCTATTCAACAAGAATTGGATCGGCGCAAGCCCGGGACATCGCGCCATGTTACGCAACGGCGCGAAGCTGATCGGGTTGAAATTCTTTCCGGTGTATTCGAGGGTAAAACAACAGGTACTCCTATTGCATTGTTGATTCGTAACGAAGATCAGCGCAGTAAAGATTACGGCAAAATCATGGATGTGTTTCGCCCCGGGCATGCGGATTATACCTATTGGCAAAAATATGGCATCCGTGATTACCGTGGTGGCGGACGCTCATCTGCGCGTGAGACTGCTGTGCGCGTAGCGGCAGCAGCGATTGCCAAGAAATGGCTGCATGAAACCTATGGCATTATCATCCGAGGCTATATGGCACAGTTGGGGCCGATTATTATCCCTTTTAAACAATGGGCGGATGTCAATCAGAATCCCTTTTTTGCTGCTGATAACAGCATCGTGCCTGAACTTGAAGATTTCATGGATCGCTTGCGCAAATCCGGCGATTCGGTGGGTGCAAAAATCAGTGTCGTAGCTGAGGGCGTGCCCGTTGGTTGGGGGGAGCCCGTGTATGATCGGCTGGATGCAGAGATTGCTTATGCCATGATGAGCATCAATGCCGTCAAAGGGGTTGAAATTGGCGCGGGATTTGCCAGCGTGAGTCAGAAGGGCACAGAGCACTCTGACGAGATGACGCCAGAAGGATTTTTAAGCAATAATGCCGGTGGAATTCTTGGCGGAATTTCCTCAGGGCAGCCGATTACCGTCAATGTGGCGATCAAGCCAACTTCCAGTATCCGCCTAGAGAGACGTTCCATTGACAAAGCAGGCAATCCGGCCATTGTCGAAACGCATGGCAGGCATGATCCTTGTGTGGGCATCCGGGCGACGCCCATTGCCGAAGCTATGCTGGCATTGGTACTGATGGATCATGCCTTGCGTCATCGCGCGCAAAATGCTGACGTGGTATGCAACACGCC
>CAYNXU010000001.1:1217-36780 GCA_964401225.1 uncultured Nitrosomonas sp. | reverse complement strand
TGGATCATGCCTTGCGTCATCGCGCGCAAAATGCTGACGTGGTATGCAACACGCCAAAAATACCCGGGGCAATTGGTAATGGTACGCAGATTGATGTCTCATCGGAGCCAAAACCCCCCGTGGCTGATGATCCAGAACCTTACGAAGTGTGATAAAACAAGTTGAGAACTGATTCCCGTTTTATGAGCTTGTTGGTGTAACTCTTTGATCTGCCAAATTGCTTGTTACTTATTGTTTCGCTATTTACGTGGGAGATTACCATCGTAACCAACTTGTTGGCCATTCGCGCCGATGACGCGGTAGTAAGATATGATGATGGAAATAGGAGTCTTGCCATTGGTTAGGAGGCTGTTGAGAAATTATCTGCGTTGCCGCTGCGGTGTTAACAATAGATTCATAATGCTCATTTATCAGGTATAAACTCCGCTTCTTGCTCGATGTTAGCACCTCGTCCTACGAGCCAGCCTCATGGTTAATTTCGCTGCGTTCTGCTTACGTGGCTTGTTTTTGCTTTGCGTCGGCTGCATCGAATACGCTTTTCAACGGTTTGCCCAAGTTTCGATTCCGTCTATCCGGTCATCGGTAGGATTGCTGCCTGACTTTCTCGAATAAACATATTGCCGCGGCAGCGGCAGCATTGAGTGATTCCGTCTGTTGATACATTGGAATCGTCACCTGTTCATTCGCGGCTTGCAGCATTTGTGGCGACAATCCCGCGCCCTCGTTGCCAAATACAAAGGCGACCGGACCGCTGAGGTCGGTCTCATAGAGGTGCTGGGTAGCCTGCAACGTGGTGGCAATGACTCTGCCATTAAATCGTTGAGCTACTTGTATCAAGTTGGATGGTTCGTGAAGAGTCAATAAGAAATGCGCGCCCATTGCCGCCCTTAGTGTTTTCGGTGACCAGGCATCCGCACAGCCATCGGACAAATAAACATCGCTGACCCCGGCTGCGGCAGCTGAGCGTAGGATAGATCCCAAATTGCCCGGGTCTTGGATTGCTTCAAGCAATACACAAAATACTAAATCGTCATTAATAGCATTGGGCGCTGATGAGGGAATATCAATGAGCGCTAAAATGCCAGTAGGCGTTTTGACAGGAGAGATTTGCCTGAACAAGCCATCGCTGAACATTGTGATAGGAATTTCAGCATGCTTACTGAATCCGCTCAATAACGATCTGATTTCTAAATGTTTGCATCCCGATTCACTCACAATTAACTTGCGAGGCATTTGCTGTGCAGTAAGATAAGCTTGAATGAGATGCACGCCATCGAGCAGTGTTAATCCGTCTATTCGTCGTTGTCGAGCTGATTTTTCTAACTTGGCGAGTTGCTTGAAGATAGCATGCTCGCGGGAAGTGATGAATTGCATGGGGTGGGACCTAACAGTGGATGATCCTTAACATCCTATCATTTCCCTGCACGAAGCAGTTTATCCAGGATTTCCAGCCGTTCAGGCGTTCCAATATCCATCCACATGCCTTGGTAGTGTTCCCCACTGACTTTATTTGCCGAGATTGCCTGGCGCAGTAGCGGAGAAAGCTTAGTTGCGCTGCCAGGAGCGACTGGATCAAAGAGTTTGGGGTGATAGGCTCCGATACCACTAAAAGTCAGTGTGTGGTGCCCTGTTAGGGTTAGACGGTCTTGTTGCAGAAAGAAATCACCCGCAGAGTGATGAGGCGGATTATCGACTAAAACCAAATGAGCGAGATCATTGTCAGGGTGGGTGTGTAAATGCTGTAATGCTATCAGTAGGGTGGTGTAATCCAACTGGCAATAGATGTCGGCATTGACGACCAGGAAGGGTTGGTTTGCGGCGGTGTCTGTCAGGAGGGGGAGAGCATTAGCGATGCCGCCAGCTGTTTCCAGCACTACGGATTCCTGTGAATAAGTGATGTGCAGTCCATAGCGTTGACCGTCACCGAGGGCTGCTTCAATTACGTGGCCAAGGTAAGCGTGATTGATGATGACATGATTAAAACCCGCCTGTGCCAGATTTTGCAGATGATACTCAATGAGCATATGATTCCCAGCACGCAGCAGGGGCTTGGGTATTGTATCTGTAAGCGGCCGCATGCGTTCACCGCGTCCTGCTGCGAGGATCATGGCTTTATAAGGATGGGCTGACATGTTATTAGAAGGTATAGCCAATTTTTGTGCCAGGCTGTTTATCTTCGAGCTGATCAAGTAGCACAATCAACAGATGAAGCTCTCGATAACGCTCGCATGCCTTGCGTAAATAAGTCATGACCAAAGGTATTTCCTTGAGATAGGCGTCTTTATGGTCACGGTGATATAGCCGCGCGAAAATGCCGAGCACTTTGAGATGGCGTTGGACACCCATCCACTCGAAATCATGGAAAAAATCAGAAAAATTAGTCGCTACAGGGAGACCTGCTTTACGTGCTTTTTCCCAGTAGCGGATGACCCAATCCAGTATACGTTCTTCCTCCCATTGGATATAAGCATCTTTAAACAATGACACCAAATCATAGGTAATCGGACCATAAACAGCATCCTGGAAATCGAGAATACCTGGATTGGGTGCGGTCATCATGAGATTGCGGGAATGATAGTCGCGATGAACGAAAACTCTGGGTTGAGCAAGATTATTTTCGAGAATACGTGAGAAGATAGTGGCTAAGTCCCTGTGCAGCTTCTCATCGAGCGTCGCTTGGAGATGCCGGGTAATGTACCACTCCGGAAAGAGATCCAATTCTCTTCTGAGTAGTGTCTCGTCGTATTCCGGGAATATCTGTATGCGGCTGATTGACTGGATTTTGATGAGGGCATCGATGGCATCACTATAAAGTTTGTCAGCAATGGCGGGATTCGTTTTTAGCGCATGTAAATACGTCGTGCTTCCCAGGTCCGAGAGCAATAAAAAACCTTGTGCCAGGTCTTGCGCAAGTACTGTGGGGACATGGACGCTGGCTGATGCAAACACTTCTGCCGCATGCAAGAAGGGTGCGCAATTTTCCAGTTGCGGCGGGGCATCCATGGCAATCATGGTTTGTTCATTCATCGTAATGCGAAAGTAACGGCGGAAACTGGCGTCAGCAGAAGCGGGGGAGAGTGTGAAATCCTTTTGTGGGAATACGGTTTTTATCCAATTTTCCAGGGATTGTAAACGTTCGATAGTCATGAATCAAAAAGCTCTTTCAAGAAACAAATATAAGTAATTGATTATATATAATATAAAAATATTATATTCCGATGGCATTAATATGTTTCTTCCAAACGCCTTGCGGTCGAAGACCGACTCTTACGCTAAAAAGATAGCGATCATCGCACAGGATGAGATTTTATAATAACGTTGAACATAAGCTTATGTGTTGCCTAATTGCTTGAAGTATGCGATTTTATCTTGAAATTACAGTATAGTTGATTTGTCACGAATCTGTATGCAGTTCCCATTGTATTTAAGAGCGGGAGCTATGTTTTATCACAACCTCTGAGTCATCAATTAAAGAGTATAAATGGAGAGAAAAATGATCAATAAAAATGTTCTGGACGAAATTGGCACTAAAATCAGTGAAATCGTTGCTCACAGTCCAGCCAGAGATATCGAAAGGAATATGCGCGCGATGATGACGAGCATGCTTTCTCGCTTGGATATGGTGACACGCGAAGAGTTTGATGTGCAGCAAGAAGTGCTCAAGCGAACGCGTGCAAAATTAACTGAGCTCGAAGAGAAAGTTGCTGCGTTGGAAAGTCAACTGAAACCTGCTTCATCAAATAATGTGACAACTGATACCAGTTATGAAGGCTAGCAGTTTCTTTGTGCTTATTTCAGATTATTCAACAGAACTGTTTTACGTCGATTAACTCACCGATAACAAGCACTATTTTTATCGCGTTCCCCCATCTTCATGTCACTGGCTATCCTTTATAGTCGCGCTTTATCCGGCATGGAGGCGCCGCTGGTTACCGTGGAAACGCATCTATCCAATGGTTTACCCAGCTTTACGATTGTTGGCCTACCTGAAACGGAGGTAAAGGAAAGTAAGGATAGGGTGCGTGCTGCGCTGCAAAATAGTCGATTCAAGTTTCCTGCGCAGCGGATCACGGTCAATCTTGCGCCAGCAGATTTGCCCAAAGAGAGCGGTCGATTCGATTTGCCTATCGCACTCGGGATACTTGCTGCAACAGGGCAAATCCCTGCTGACAAGCTTGATCGCTATGAATGGGTAGGTGAGCTCTCCTTAAGCGGAGAATTGCGTTCTATTCATGGTGCCTTAGCGATGACTTATGGCGCATCGCGTTCAGGGCGCAGTTTTGTTTTACCGCAACACAATGCCGCGGAAGCTGCTTTGGTTAAAGAGGCTATCGTTTATCCTGCAACTTCCTTGTTGCAAATCTGTGCACATCTCATTGGACGTGAGCGGTTGGAACCTTATGCTGCAATTACTGAAACCAGTCCGGGTACGGATGAATTGAATCATCCGGATTTGAAAGAGGTGAAAGGTCAGGCGCAAGCCAAACGTGCCCTCGAGATTGCCGCGGCAGGTAACCATAGTCTCTTGATGGTCGGACCTCCTGGAACAGGAAAATCCATGCTGGCAGAACGTTTCCCTGCTATTCTTCCTTCTATGACGGAACAGGAGGCGCTCGAATCCGCCGCCATTCAATCGCTTGCCAGTGGTCGATTTGATATTGCTCATTGGAAGCGCCGTCCTTTCCGTTCGCCTCATCATACGGCTTCGGCGGTAGCTATGGTGGGCGGAGGCAGCTTACCCCGACCTGGTGAAATTTCGCTGGCTATGCATGGTGTGTTATTTCTGGATGAGTTGCCGGAGTTTGATCGGAAAGTCCTGGAAGTGCTGCGCGAGCCACTCGAGTCCGGGCAAATCACGATCTCGCGTGCAACACGGCAAGCTAATTTTCCTGCGCGGTTTCAGTTAATCGCCGCAATGAATCCCTGTCCTTGCGGCTATCTGGGCCACTATGGGGGAAGGTGCCGTTGTACACCCGATCAGGTAGCGCGCTATCGCGGAAAATTATCAGGTCCTCTGCTCGATCGCATCGATATGCAGATTGAAGTGCCTGCCGTACCGCAGGAGGATTTGCTACATCAAAGAGAGGGTGAATCGAGCTATCAGGTTAGAATGCGCGTTGAGGTGGCTCGACAGCGGCAGCTCGCCCGGCAAAATGCCGCTAACGCTGGCTTGAAGGTGCATGCGATAGAGAAATACTGCGCACCGGATGAACAGGGTAAGCGATTATTGGAGCAGGCTATTTCTCGTTTGAATATGTCTGCACGGGCGTATCATCGTATCTTGAAGTTGGCGCGCACCATTGCCGATTTAGCAAGCAGTGCTCAGATTCACAGTGCACATATCGCTGAAGCTATACAATATCGGCGATTAGACCGGAATTAGAAGGCTGTCCGAAAATAGACTGATCTACTACGGATGAACCTGTCAGGCCGGATTTTCCGATCCTTTTCGTAAAATATACTCATGGCACCTCAAAATTCGGTTTTTATCATTTCTCAGAATGATCAAAAAAACCCAGCTTTGCCAGCTTCCTCCTCGCTACGATTGCTATTCTAAGACAGTTTCATAGGAAGCTGTCTGATCAATAATATTCAGCACGTGCACAATTCTCAAATCGTGTATATTCACCCAGAAAGGTCAAGTCAACTTTCCCTATGGGGCCATTACGTTGTTTGCCAATGATGATTTCAGCGATTCCTTTATCCTGGGTATCCGGGTTATATACTTCATCTCGATAAATAAATAGAATAACATCGGCATCCTGCTCGATAGCGCCTGATTCACGTAAATCTGACATGACTGGACGCTTATTTGGGCGCTGTTCCAGACCTCGATTGAGCTGTGACAGGGCAATGACAGGTACTTGCAATTCTTTTGCCAGGGCTTTGAGAGAGCGTGAGATCTCGGAAATTTCGGTGGCGCGGTTTTCACTCTGGGTAGGGGATGACATCAGTTGGAGATAATCGACTACGATTAAACCCAGTTCGCCATGCTGACGATATAGTCGTCGTGCACGTGCTCTCAGCTCCAATGCATTCAATGCGGCACTTTCATCGATAAAAATAGGGGCATCATTGAGTTTGCCCAGGGCATGGGTGAGTTTGGGCCAGTCTTCATCTTCTAACCGCCCGGTGCGTACTTTGTGTTGATCAAGTCTGCCTATCGAACCTAGCATACGCATGGCCAGTTGTGCGCCGCCCATCTCCATGCTAAACACGGCGGTGGGTTTATTGAGCTCTAGTGCTACATATTCGGCAATATTCAGGGAAAAAGCCGTTTTGCCCATCGACGGTCTGCCCGCGACAATGATCAGGTCCCCGGGTTGAAAGCCTGAGGTTTTCTGATC
This sequence comes from uncultured Nitrosomonas sp., assembly GCA_964401225.1. Taxonomy (GTDB): domain Bacteria; phylum Pseudomonadota; class Gammaproteobacteria; order Burkholderiales; family Nitrosomonadaceae; genus Nitrosomonas. The sequence goes on along the minus strand of CAYNXU010000001.1, from coordinate 30,433 downwards.
TAAATCATGAAAACCGGATGCAATACCCGTCACATCGTTCGGATTGTCACGGCTATAAAGCATTTCTATCCGTTCGACCACTTGCTTTAGGAGTGGTTGTATGTCAATAAAGCCTTGCTTGCCACGTGCGCCTAACTCAGCAATTTCAAATATCTTACTTTCTGCTTCATCTAATAAGTTTGAGGCGGAACGTCCTGCCGGATTATAGGCAGAATCAGCAATTTGAGTGCTAACCTGGGCAAGTTTACGCATGATGGAGCGTTCCCGTACAATTTCAGCGTAACGGCGTATATTTGCGGCTGTGGGTGTGTTTTGTACTATTGAGCCAATATAGGCTAGTCCGCCAACATTCTGTAATTCAGCTGAAATTTCAAGTGATTCAGCGACAGTGATCACATCGGCGGGCTTGTTTTGCTCTATCAGATTACAGATGTGGTGATAAATGAGTTGATGATCCTGGCGGTAAAAATCAGTGTGAGTGAGAATATCCGCAATTTTGTCCCATGCATGGTTATCCAGCATTAATCCACCTAATACTGACTGCTCCGCTTCAACAGAATGAGGTGGGGTTTTGTAAATTTCTAATTCGTTGTGCGCGATACTAAAGGGTGATTGAGCCATGGGAGTTTTACGGAGTCGGCATACACTAATGAAAAGGATTCTATCATTGATTGATGAGAATAAAAAAAGGACTGTTGCCAGTCCTTTTTGTTGAGGTGAGCAGCAGTATCAAGTAGTGGCTTCACCCAGCACTGACACGGTAATATGTGCCGTAACATCGCCGTGCAATACGATAGTGAGTGTATAGTCACCCACTTGCTTGAGCTGACCATCCGGCATGCGAATCATGGATTTATCAATAGTAAACCCTTGGCCTTGAAGTGCTTCAGCAATATTTGCATTGGTAACCGAACCAAACAATTTACCATCCACCCCACTTTTTTGAGTGATCTGTACAAGCAGGCCATCCAGTTTGGCTGCGAGCGCCTGGGCGGCTGCAGTAGTCTCGGCTTGTTTCTTTTCTAGCTCAGCGCGTCTGGTTTTAAAATCGGCAATCGCACTTTCAGTTGCCCACTTAGCCTTGCCTTGAGGTATCAGATAATTGCGTGCATATCCTCTTTTAACATTGACGATGTCGCCCAATTGTCCGAGATTCACAATTTTTTCCAGCAATATTACTTGCATATTATTTCTCCTCGGTTCTCAATGTCGATCAGTGTAGGGTAGCAGCGCAAGAAAACGTGCGCGTTCTATCGCTGTATTAAGCTGGCGCTGATAATATGATTTTGTGCCAGTAATTCGAGCAGGAATGATCCTGCCATTCTCGCTAATGAAGTCTTTTAGTATTTCAATATTTTTATAGTCGATCGTTTTGATGCCTTCTACTGTAAAGCGACAAAACTTTTTGCGCTTGAACAAAGGGCGATTAGCCATTTTGTCCTTATTTTTAAGACGGCTATCTTTATTTCTTGTAAATCTCATCGTGATTTTCCTATTTCCTGAATGTTTATACGATATCGGTATGGGTTACGTGTAACGCTAGTTGAGAGCTTATTTTACTTTTTTTAGTAAGAAATCCAGTTAACTTAACAGAACTGCCGATCGTCAGGCCGGAAATTGTCTTGGCGATATCAGCCAATGCCACCGCAAAAATTTCGCAGGCGATTTGCCGCTGAATCCCTGCCTCTATCTGATTTGAGCTATGGGTTATCTCGAATTCTATAACTGCTTTACCCGCAGGGGTAAAGCGTAGCTGTCCAAGTTTGGTAATTTTCCCGCAAATAACGACCTGATTACAGTTCAATAGCTAATCTGTTTTAAGTTTCAACGCTGGCACTTTCAGATATGCCTTCTACATTTTCTTCTACATCTTGCGCAACTTCTGGAGTGACGCCCGTATCATCACTTGCCATGGAGAGTCTGGCGCTATCCTCTTGCATCATAATAGAAGGCGTTGTAACTGCCTGATCCATTCTGATTGTGAGATGTCGAAGCACTGCGTCGCTGAATTTAAAAGCATGCTCGAGTTCGTCTAGTGTTTCTTGATTACATTCGATATTCATTAGGACGTAATGCGCTTTGTGCACTTTCTGGATAAGATAGGCGAGCTGGCGTCTTCCCCAATCTTCCACACGATGAGTTATCCCACCTTTAGAAGTAACGATACCCTGGTAGCGTTCAATCATGGCTGGTACTTGTTCACTTTGATCAGGGTGAACGATAAAAACTATTTCGTAATGTCTCATAATATCCTTATGGGTATAGCTTCCCGTTAATAAATTTTATGGTTACGGTGAAGCAAGGGTTAGCAAAAGGTTGATATTAAAATATAGCAGTCGCGTATTTTACTGAATTAATTGAGAAACATCAAAATTACTTTATTATCCACAGTTCGTGCGCAAATGAGAATGCTTTAGCTGAAAAATGACTGAAGGGTGGTGGATATAATTAAGTTGGAAATGAATCTACATTTTCCTTTTTGAAATATGCGATTCCTGAGCTAATCACTGGTAACATATATGGTTAATTTCGATAAAAAATTAACGCAATCTACAGAATTGAATTGAATTTAATTTTTTCTACTCTAATATCCAACCTAATTAAATATAGATCATTCAATGACAAAATTAAGAAATGATACTTTAATACGGGCATTGCTACGCCAGCCGACTGAATATACGCCTGTATGGCTCATGCGGCAGGCGGGGCGTTATTTGCCCGAATACAACCAGACACGTGCGCGTGCAGGTGATTTTCTGTCGCTGTGTAAGAATCCTGATTTTGCGACTGAAGTCACTCTACAGCCATTGGCACGCTTTCCATTGGATGCGGCGATTTTATTTTCGGATATTCTGACCATTCCAGATGCGATGGGTTTAGGGCTTTATTTTGCAGAAGGGGAAGGACCACGATTTGAGCGGCCTTTGCGCGAGGAATGGGAAATTCGTTCCCTCGCCGTACCCGATCCTGATGTGCATTTGCGCTATGTCATCGATGCTGTTTCGCAAATACGCAAAGCATTAAATGATCAGGTGCCTCTCATTGGTTTTTCCGGCAGTCCATTCACGCTGGCGTGTTATATGGTGGAAGGGTGTGGAGGTACCGATTTCCGTCAAATCAAAACCATGCTGTATCAGCGTCCCGACTTGTTGCATCACATTCTTGATGTCAATGCGCGCGCTGTCACAACTTATCTTAATGCACAAATTGAAGCAGGTGCTCAGGCGGTCATGATTTTTGATACCTGGGGGGGTGCATTATCACAATCAGCTTATCTGGAATTTTCTTTGCATTATATGACTCAAATCATCGCAGGTCTTAAACGTGAATGCGAGGGCGCGCGTATACCTAATGTTATTTTCACGAAAGGGGGCGGATTATGGCTGGAAAAAATGGTCAACAGCCAGTGTGATGCGATCGGTGTGGATTGGACAATAGATATTGGGGAAGCCCGTCGTCGAGTTCATGATCAGGTCGCGTTGCAAGGTAATCTTGATCCAGCTGTTTTATTCGCTTCAGCAGATACGATTACTGCCGAGGTTGAAAAGGTGTTGGCTAGCTATGGTCATGGTGCAGGACATGTATTTAATCTCGGTCATGGGATTTCCCAGTTTACCCCCCCCGAAAATGCATTAACGCTTGTAGAAGCTGTGCATACGCTTAGTCGTCCATATCATATGGATTAGTTGATTATTCTAATACAACCGGCTTTTTTGCATATGCGTATACTCATTATCGAGGATGATCAGGCAATAGCCACGAATCTCTATGATTTTCTGGAGTCACGTGGTCATAAGGCTGATGCGGCACTGGATGGCCTCACTGGGTTTCATCTTGCCAGCACACAATCTTTTGATGCTATCCTGCTTGACCTGAAATTGCCGAAACTAGATGGAATGACGTTATGTCAAAAGCTTCGTCATGAGTGTCAAATTGATATACCGATCTTGATGCTAACGGCTCGTGATACGCTGGAGGATAAGCTGAGTGGTTTCGAGAGTGGTGCGGATGATTATCTCGTCAAGCCATTTGCACTTAAGGAAGTCGAGGCCCGTTTGATAGCCATGCATAAACGGTATAAAGGTAAAGTGGCCGCTCGGAAACTGGAGGTGGGAGATCTTTCTTATGACCCAAAAACATTATCGATTCGCTTTGCGGAGCATGACGTTAAATTGCCACCGAAATGTATTCGGTTGCTCGCACTCATGATGAGCGAGCCGGGGCGGGTATTTAGTCGCAAAGAGCTTGAGCTTGAAGCTTGGGAAGAGGAGCAAGAAACGAGTGATACATTGCGAAGTCACATGCATGTATTGAGGCGAGCTTTAACAAAAGCGGGTGGATATGATCCCATCGAGACGGTCCATGGTCTTGGTTATTGCCTGAGTTCTAGTGTTCAAGATTAAGTATGGCATTCGCCTGCGTGTGACGCTGGCGCTAGCGATTTTCTGTATCATTATTGTTGGTGCGCTTGCAATCAGTCTATATTTTGCGTCTGATGACATCGAGGAAGAGCATATTGAGCAGATCATGAAGGCAGAAATGAATCATGTGATTCATCATTATCTCCAGCATACATACTTTACGCCACATATAGGCTCCAGTCTCAAAAGTTACGTGATACGCAATTCCCTGGAGGAATCACAGTTACCTGGTTATTTGCAGAAACTCGATCGAGGATCGCATAAAATTTTTCGTGATGATCAGGAAATCCGTGTGCTGGTACAGCATGCTGAAGGAGCTAAGTTTGTCATCGCCTACAAAATTGGACTTCACGAGCAGCGGCAACGTGAATTCAGATTGCTTGTTGTTTTATCTCTTATAGCTGTTGTTGCTATTGCTTTTTTGGTCGGATATTTACTGGCGGGGCTACTGGTAAAGCAGGTAACGGATCTTGCAGAGCGGGTAAAACGATTGATGCCCGCCAATCATAATGCACAAGGTCTCGTCTCGAACAATATCCATTGTGTGTCACTGAGTCAGCCTGGTCAGGATGAGGAAGTCGCACAGCTTGCTCGTACGCTGGAAGATTATCAATACCGTATCGTAAGAATGCTCCAGCGTGAACAGGAATTTACCGCCAATATTAGTCATGAGCTGCGGACCCCGATTACAACCATTTTGACTAGTTGTGAATTGTTGCTTGCTGATCAAAATTTACCCAGTAAAGCTTATGGGCGTATAAAAAATATCGAGGCAGTATCGAACCGCATGAGCGAGCAAGTGCAGGCGTTGCTGTTTCTGGCTCGAGAGCAGGCTCTGGGTACGATGGAGCCTGTTGCCATTGCCGAGTGTGTTTACGATGCGGTTGAGCCTTTTTGCGAAGAAATCTATCAGAAGAATCTTGAGCTTGACGTGGCGATCAAGCCCGGGGACGTATTGACACTCAATAGACAGGCTTTGCATACCGCTCTCGTTAATTTACTTCGAAACGCGGTTCAATATACCGAGAAGGGGTTTATTCATATTAGCTATAACAATAAACGTTTATCGATTGCGGACTCGGGTATTGGTATTGAACCGGCCTTTATGCCCTTTCTTTACGAACGGTTCTTTCGAGGATCTGAAAAAACGCAAGGACTCGGAATCGGGCTCGTGATCGTGAAGCGTATTTGTGATTACTATGAGTGGAAGATTGAGGTCGATAGCACCCCGGGAAGTGGGGCAACCTTTCATATCATTTTTCCCTGAAAACAAGCAGTTAGTTCTCTGTTTCCTTAATTGCCGATTTAAGTGTTCTCCAGGCATTTTTAAACTTTCTTTTGCTGTCAACTATCTTCACGCTTTCTTCACATGGCCCATGTTAGATTTTAAAGCTTGCGAGAGTCATTAAATCTAAATCTAGAATTTAACTGGGAGGTCGTTATTCATGTCGTCACATGCAGATGAGAAAGTACCGCTTCAAGGAGAAAGAGCAACGTCACACGAACAGGAGCCCAAAGATACAGGGCCTGTTTCAGTAACAGGGTCCGCAGCGTTTCAGGCTCAGTATGCTGGGCGAGATATAGCGGCGGGGATAGTGACTGGAGTCATGGCGATACCATTATCAGTCGGTATCGCCATCATGTCGGATTATCCAATTAAGGTTGGGTTAGCAACGGTAGCGTTTGCCAGCTTGATTGGCTGGATCTTTGCTTGGTTCAGGCCGGGAAACTATATCGGTAGTCCCGGAATTGCAGCAGGCTTGGCGCCTGTGCTCGCATTAGGGGTTGCCAGTTTTGGTGTTCAGAATATGGCATTTTGTATTTTTCTGACGGCGGTCATGCAAGCAGTCATCTGGCACTTCAATTGGCAGAGATATCTGCTAGTTGCCATACCTGTGTATTTGGTGGAAGGGTTGCTGGCTGGCGTTGGATTGAGGATTTTTCTCAAATTTTTTGAGTTTACCTATGAAATTCCAGAAGCTGAGGTGTCGGTAGATGAATTCTGGAATGCCGCACGAATTCAAATGTTTGCCATTTCTATGATTGGGTTTGCCGGTTTTCTCTATCTATTCTCCAAATTTAAGGATACCAAGCCAGCAGTGCCTTATTTTGCGATCATCATTGCGGGTGTTGTCGTAGCGCAGTTTATGACGGTACCGATGCTCTATGTAGAGGATGTCGAGATCAAGTTTGCCGCTCCGATTCCGCAAGTGGACAGCGCTATGATTCTGGTCTATATGGTGCTGTTTTGCGCGATGCTTGCAGTCATCGATGTAATCGAGCAGGTGATGAGTAATGCAGCCATTGAGAAAATCGATCCGCTCAAGCGTAAATGCAACAGTAATAATAGCTTGTTGGCTATTTGGGTTGCGAATCTGGGATCTAGCTTCTTCGGAGGGATGACTAATCTGGACGGTTTGGCAAAAAGTACCACAAATAGACTGGCCGGAGCATACACTAAATTCTCTATTGTATTCATCGGGCTGGTAGTAGCTTTCTTTATGTGGAATTCCCAGTATCTTGAGTATCTGCCTAAATTTGCAATTGCGACTATTATGTTGCTCTCGGGCTACAAAATGATAGCCGGATTGCTTCATGTTACCCATCATGGTCCCTATGCCATGATGCTGGCCATATTATGCGGAGCTTTGGTGTGGAAATTAGGAATTTTCGAAGGTTTGTTGATAGCAATGGCAGTGCATGGCATCGTTCATTTCTTAGTTTATTTAACCCATGAAAAAATGCCAAGCAAACAGATTGTCAAGCGGTATATCGAAAATCTGAAAAGGGATAGCGGCAATGTAAGTTAGCAGTTTTCTCTATACCAGCCAGCTAATAATACTGTAAATAAACAGTTTATCTACGGGAGGGCAAGGATAAGGAGAGTCTATACATCCTTGTCTTCCAATAAAATCGTTAATTCATCAAGGAGTATTTTTTATGTTCAGAAAAGTCATGGTTGCTATCGATAGTAGCGAGACATCCCACGAAGCCTTGAAAGAAGCAAACAATATTGCCAGCTCCTATAAAGGGGAGTTATGTATCGTTCATGTGATAAACGAGTCTGAAGAGAATACTCAGGAAGCCAGTGCATTACTAGCGCGAGCCAAAGAGTCGGTTGGAGGTGGGATCTCTGTAGAAACACGTTTACTGGAAGCTGATGAGTTGTATGGTTTGACAGGTATTTCCGAAGCTATCGCTAACGCAGTCAATGAATGGGGCGCTAATCTATTGGTGTTGGGTACTGCGAATCGTCGCGGGCTCGAGCGATTTGTAGTTGGCTCAGTCGCAGAGCAGGTGATCGCAAAAGTGGATGCTTCTATTCTACTAGTTCGGCCACGCTAATCAAATTGGTCTAGATAATTGTTCCTATAATCAAGTAATAAGTAATTAATAACTTTTACGCCATCACAAACGCCACTAAGCTAGCAGAATGGGGATACTAAGCACTTTACTTTGGACGCCAGCAATAGGCATAGTTGTTTTGGCGTTGATACCACACGATAAGACCAGTCAGCTTCGCTTCATAGCCAATTTGTTTACCACAATCGCGCTCTTGCTGAGTTGCTGGCTGGTATTTATCTATAATCAGGATGATGGCGCTTTGCAGTTGGGCGAACAGTTCATCCTTAATCCAAAACTTGGCACCTCATTCGCATTAGGGGTTGATGGTTTGTCATTACCAATGGTAGTACTGGCAACATTGCTAACTTCTGTTGCCTTACTCGCCTCATTCAATATTTCAAGCAATATCAAGAGCTATCATATAAGTATTTTATTGCTTGAGTTTGGTATGTTGGGTGTTTTTCTAGCTCAAGATTGGTCGCTATTTTATATCTTTTGGGAGTTAACCCTTTCGCCGTTGTTTTTATTGATTGGTCGCTGGGGTGGGATGCGCCGCCATATTGCAAGTCTCAATTTTGTGCTCTACACCATGGGTGGCTCGATTTTCATGCTGATTAGTTTGTTTGCGATCAGTCAGTATATGCCTGCACATAGTGGCACATTGATGTCCGATATGAGCATAGCTGCTCAGAGCATGCCCAGAGACCAACAGGTCTGGGTGTTGTTAGGGTTTCTGATTGGCTTTGGAGTCAAAATGCCAATTTTCCCATTACATGGATGGCTGCCTTTGGCGCATGTCGAGGCGCCAAGTCCGATCAGTATTTTGCTTTCTGGCATTTTGCTGAAAATGGGTGCTTATGGACTGATTCGAGTCGTAGTGATGTTGCCAGAAGCAACGCAATTGCTACAAGGAACGCTCGTTGTTCTCGCGCTGGTTGGCATGATATACGGGGGATTATTAGCTTGGCGGCAAACAGATCTCAAGGCAATGGTGGCGTATTCATCAGTGAGTCACATGGGTGTCGTATTGCTCGATATTGCAACTTTGAATAAAACCGGGATGATGGGTGCCATCTTGCAAATGACGGCGCATGGCTTAGTGGCCGGTGCAATGTTCCTGCTGGTAGGGTTACTGTATGAGCGCACCCATACCCGTAACATTCTCGATTATAGCTCGTTGGTTCAGGTAATGCCTCGCTTTGCCTTATTTATGACAATTACCTTATTTGCAGCGATGGGTCTGCCTGGTTCCGTCAGTTTTATTGCCGAGTTGCATGCAGTTGTTGGTGGGTTTCAGCAGTGGGGTAACTTGATGATTTTACTTGGGTTGAGCATTCTGATTGGCTCTGCTTATGCAATGCGTACGGTTGGAATGTTGTTTACAGGCCCAGTAAAACCTCAAATGCGGGAGATTGAGGATCTCAGGATATTTGAATTATTAGCTTCTAGCGTACTCGTGTTAGGGATTGTGTTATTTGGCTTATGGCCAGCGCCATTGATTGATTTATCCCTGTCTACCATGAATTTGATGAACGATACTATTAGTCAGCGTATTAATATTCAATAGGACTAGCCATGCACCCGAAAACGGAATTTAACAGCGTTCGTGAGCAAATCGTTACAGTGCTCGATCATCTTGACCATATTCTACCTGGACAAGCACCCATTCTTGATTTCGTGCATCACAATACCTTGCATGGTTATCAGCATTTGCCATTTGAAGAAGCGTTAGTTGAGTGTGAAAAAATAACCGGTATCAGTGGTTATCTTCCCGAGGCGCAAAGTCGGAATTTTTATTGGCAAGGGCGAATAAATGATCAGGATATTGATGCCGAGCTTGCAAAGGATACCAAGCTACAAGCTGACCAAATCATTTATCAGTCTGATGAGTTAACGATCAAGAGGAAAGATATCTATCGGATTGCATTGCTATATGATCTGCAACCCATTACGGTTAGCCAATTAAATTGGCAAATTGAAGAATTGGGGGCGCTCAATACCGTGCAAGCTGATGTACCGGAGGAAATTCGTAAACGTCTACTGGCATCAGGGGGTAATCAAGACCAAGTAGTTAGGCAGCTATGGGAAAGTATTTTAAGCAAATTAGGTTTAGAAGAGACTGATTTGCATCCCGAAAACATGCTTGACTTATCAATAGAGCAGGCCAAAAAATGGATGGAAAAAATTTCCGCCAGTAGTTTAGATAAAACAGGGATGTCGGTACACCAAAGAATGAGACAAGAAGCGAGCGCTAGGCTTGATGAGATGCTATCGCAGATTGGTGAGGGCATGACTTTGCGCGGCTTTATCATGGCACTAAGTGGCATCGATATTTTGTTTTCGGTTCGCCCTCAAATAATACGTATCTGCGCTTCTGCCTTGGATGAGGGCGTTGCACCCTGGCAATTACCTGAACGTAAAAAACTGGGTCTGTATGCTGCTTGGCGTGCGGCAGCAAAATATGATATCAACCCTTTTTTGCACGATTTGTCTGATTGGCAGCAAATTATCACGGATATACCTGAAGATCCGATTGATTGTATCATTACCCAATTAACTCAAATGGAAATCCCACAAGATAGATGGGAAGGGTACTTGCGTCGTCTCTCTTTAGAATTGCCTGGCTGGTCTGGCATTATAAATTGGCGGCAGCATCATCCAAAATATCAAGCTGTGAACGATGCCGCACCTAAGCTCGCAGATTATCTGGCTATTCGGTTGACACTGAATAGGCTTTGGCTCAATCAGGCTTGCAGGGACACTTGGGGAATCGAAGCAAGACTAGGTGCAATAAAATATTATTTCAATAAAAATCTGTCGGAATTCACGGTGCGTAGATTATTGTATTTAGGAGAGCTTCCTGAATATTTAACTCACCCGGCAAAAGCACTCATTATTCGTTCAGGTTCTGAGCGACATAATCAAACCGAATGGCAACAGCTAGCTGATCTGTTGTGGACGTGGCAGTTCAGCCCAATGTCTGAAAATAGCATAGAGCATCATGCATTCAATAGTGGTTGGCGATTGTTCCGGCTATGTCAGCACTTGGGATTAACCGGATCGCAAGTGCATGATATACAAGAGAAAGATCTGCTCCAAATGTTGAGTGTATTGGATGAATTTTCTGAGAAAGAGCGCTGCAAGATCTGGCTTTACGCTTATGAACGTAATTATCGGGAAGCATTTTTTCAGGCGATACGCGCTAATCATAATCGTGGTCGCTGGGCAACGCGTAATACCCGCCCAGACTCACAACTCGTATTTTGTATTGATGATCGTGAAGAGAGCTTTCGGCGCCATCTGGAAGAGCTCAATCCTAACATTGAAACCTTAGGCGCTGCAGGTTTCTTTGGTGTTCCTATGAACTACCAAGGACTGGATGATAGCAAAGTGACACCCTTATGTCCTATTGTCGTCACGCCTGCCCACGAAGTTCAGGAGGTGCCGCGCATTGGCAGTGAGCAAGCATACTCGAGTCATAATAGTGGTCGCAAGATAATCGCATGGGTAACTAACTGGTTGCACCAAGGATTGCGTCGTCATTTGCTCATAGCTCAACCAGTCATTGATGTGATTGCACCTGTTGCTTTAGCAGGTTTACTGACCAAATCGGTGATTCCTAAAACACAGAATAATTGGATGGCTTGGTTAAGAAAGCGTGTCTCGCCTGATGTCAAAACTCGATTGAACTTTACTTCTACCGACAATGAAACCATTGCTTCACCAGAGAAGCCAAAGTTGGGTTTTACAGATAATGAGCAAGCAGATCGGGTTGCTGCTTTTTTACGCAATACCGGACTGACTTATGGATTTGCAGAGCTTGTATTATTAGTCGGGCATGGTTCAATAAGCCAGAATAATCCTCATCTTGCTGCTTATGATTGTGGTGCATGCAGCGGACGGCATGGAGGACCCAATGCTCGTTTATTCGCAGCAATGGCGAATCGTCCTGAAATCCGAAAACTAGTGGCAGAACGTGGGATCGATATTCCCGCCAATACTTGGTTCATCGGTACTGAGCATAACACTTGTAATGAAGAAATCATTTGGTATGACCTTGACGATGTTCCTGCAGAACGCATACCCGCTTTGCAGAAATTACAACAAGAATTGCGTCAAATTCAAAAGATGTCTGCTCACGAACGGTGCCGACGACTTGCCTCAGCTCCTCGAAATCCAACACCCGATCGTGCTTTAGTGCATATAGAGGAGCGCGCACGCGATTTTTCACAAGCACGACCCGAATTGGGTCATGCGACCAATGCTTCGGCAATTGTAGGACGACGTTCTATTACGCAAGGGGCATTTTTTGATCGCCGCGCATTTCTCATATCTTATGATCCTACACAAGATCCAGATGGCAAAATCCTGGAAGGAATATTGCTCGCTGTCGGTCCGGTTGGGGCAGGAATCAATTTGGAATATTACTTTTCAACGGTAAACAATGAACGCTTTGGTTGCGGTACCAAGGTTCCCCATAACGTAGTTGGATTCTTTGGGATCATGGAGGGGACGAGTAGTGATTTGCGAACAGGTTTACCAAGACAAATGATCGAGATTCATGAGGCTGTACGTCTGTTAGTTTTGATCGAAGCAAAAACAGAGATTGTCGGGCAAATCTATGAAAGGCAACCTGGTTTAAGGGAGTTAATAGGAGGAGGATGGATACTGGTTGCGACTAAGGATCCGGATAGCGAGGCGATTCACTTCTTTGAGCGTGGTGTGGGTTTTGTACGCTGGGATGGAGAAGTTAGCGATCTACCAATCTTCGAAAAATCACCGGATTGTTATCGAGATAAAACATTGCCGGTTCCACCTGTATTGATAAAACAGCCAGAACTTCAAGGAGTATAGCGCAGATGGATATTCTAGTTGTTCTTGTTCCGTTACTTCCACTGTTGGCTGCCTTCTTCATCGGTACAGGCAATCTGTTTGGTCAAATCATTGGTGAGGCAGGCGAGAAAACCACATCCACCATTGCTAATTTAGCAATTTCGGTATCGTGTATATTAGCTATCGTTTTACTAATTTCAGATTTGTTGGGAAAAAATGCAGGTTCGATCAGCTTGGGAGACTGGCTGGGAAGCGATCGTTTTAGAATCTCCATAACCTTTATTACCGGTGGCCTCAACTCTATACTCACTGCATTATTTGCAATCTTGCTATTTATCGTTACCCGCTTTTCCGTCAATTATATGCATAGAGAAGCGGGGTTTCACCGTTTCTTTTTTATATTGAGTCTATTTTCTGCAGCAATGTTACTGTTGGTTTCTTCAGGAAACGCTGTGGGTACGTTTATTGGATGGGAAATCGCGGGATTATGCTCTTATCTACTTATTAGCTATGCATATGATCGGCCAATTGCGACAATTAATGCAACCCGTGTTTTTGTTACCAACCGTATAGGTGACGCTGGTTTTATCCTAGGAATCGGTTTGAGTTTTTATTATGCTGGGACAATTAACTGGGAAACATTGAACGGTATGGTTGATCAATTGACTATACCTACAGCAACTGTCATCGCGCTTTGTTTTGCCGTAGCTGCATTTGCTAAATCTGCACAATTGCCTTTTACTCCTTGGCTGGCTCGCGCTATGGAGGGTCCAACACCATCCAGTTCCATATTTTATGGAGCAGTTATGATCCATGCAGGCATTTTTCTCATCATTTTGTTGCAGCCGATTTTTGAACGAGCTCCATTGGTCATGGATATCCTGATCATAATTGGTCTATTTACGGCACTTTATAGTTTTGCTGTTGGGCTTACTCAGACCGATGTGAAAAGCTCGTTGTGTTTTTCAATAACGGGTCAATTAGGACTCATGTTTCTGGAATGTGGTTTGGGTTATTGGGAGTTGGCCACATGGCATCTTTGTGCGCATGCGATTGTTCGTTGCTACCAAGTATTAACAGCGCCCTCTCTCATGCATAACGTGATGGGAAATCCGATCAAACCGATCGGAAGAGATTATGCAAATTTACGCTGGTTATATATAGCTTCATTGCAACGTTTTTGGCTGGATCCTATCGCTGATAGAACATTAGTTCGACCGGTAGAAGGGCTTGGTCAAGATTTGAGTCATTTCGATACCTATGTGATAGATCGTGCGATGGGTGCGCCAGCTTCACCTTCTCGTGCAATTTCATCTCTCGCCCAGCTTGAAGAAAAAGTATTAGCTGAGACTCAACCTGATTTTAACGTTAGCCAGTTTGGTCATGGTCAAGGTATAGCGGGTAAACTCTTTGAATGGACAGCCAATATCTTGGGTTGGTTTGAGGAACGCCTCGTATTGCAAGGCATTGGTGTGGATATCGTCGAAATAGGAAACAAGCTAGGACGGGCAGCCAATACTTTTGAGCATTTATTATTGAAGCCACGCTATTTGGTTTCATTTGTATTCATTGTGTTACTGATTGCAGCTACAAGGTGAAAGTTTAATGGACACAGAAAGCATCACACTAGGATCAGAAGTAGTGGGGTTTCCTTTGCTGACAATGCTCACGTTTATTCCGTTGATTACAGCGGGCATTGTCTTGTTGATACCCTCAGCCAGAATAGCGCTAAAAATCGGTTTCCTAGGCGCGACTATTACCTTATTGCTATGTGGTTATTTGCTTTCAGTTTTTGATGCAGATTTGCATGGTGTCCAATTATTTAAACAAACTCATAATATTAGCTTTACTTATAGCGTAGGTGTTGACGGAGCAAACATTCTTTTTATCGCGCTTACGGCTATTTTGACCTTATTAGCGCTTGTTTATTTGCTAACGACACGTCGGGTCAATGATCGGGTTCAAATCGCCTGTTTGCTTGGTTATGAAGGCATTATGATGGGTGCCTTCGTTGCAATGAACGCTATGCAGTTCTGGTTCTGGTGTTTCATGGAACTCATTCCAGTCACACTGATGACACTCCGTGCAGGGTCTGGACATAATAGACGTTGGGTGGTTGCATTACTGCTACAGCATTGGGGAAGCGGTCTGTTTATGACGCTGATTGGCTTTCTCCTGCTTGCTTTTGGGGTTATGGGTTCAGGGGATATCTTGAGCTTTGAGTGGTTAGTCTTGAAAGAGAATAATGCGACGTTGGAATACGGCACATTAATCTTTTTTCTCTTATTTTTTGGTTTTGCCATTCGAATGCCCTTATTTCCATTTCATGGTTGGCTACCCGTGTTAGCTGAACAAGGAACTGTTGCAAGTGCAACCATTTACATTGTGGGGCTAAAGATTGGGATTTATGGCGTTATCCGTTTTATTTTGCCAACTCTGTCAGAGATTGCTGAACAATGGAGTTGGTTTGTATTAATGCTTGGAATAATTGGTATTTTTTATGGGGCTTTGCTAGCACTCATGCAAATTAATATACGCCGCCTCATTGCATATGCTGTGATTAGCCACACTGGAATGTTGATTATCGGTGTTTTTGATTTTAATTTGTACGGGTTGGAAGGCAGCATATTGCTTTCCATTGCCTTCGGCCTTGCCACGGCTGGGTTATTGCTAAGTACTGGTATGATTTATAAACGAACACATACAGCCAGCATTCCAAGGCTAGGTGGCATGTTCGAGGTCAATGTAGCCATTGCTTTCTTATTTGTCGTCAGTGCGTTGAGTACCATGGTAATGCCGGGAACACCTGGTTTTGACGGCGCCCATCTACTTATAGAAGGCACCATCAAAAGATATGGTTGGATAGTTTCAATTGCGATACTCATCGGTAACGTACTAACGGCAGCTTTGCTTCTTCGTGCGTTTCAACAAATATTTATTGCCGCACCCAAGCGCTCGCAGAAAGTCTCTGAATTTATTTTTCATGCGGGCTCAGAACCTTCTCCTCAGAATGAAAGAATTATTGCAATTGCGATTTGTTCTTTACTTATTGGAATCGGTTTTAATACAGCCCCTTGGATAGATATGATTGATCAGAATATTAGTACTGATAGTAAATTTCATTCTTCTTCCTACGATGTACATCATACAGAATCAATTACTGCGCCAAGTGATACAAAGGATAAATAAATGAGCGAAGCAAATTTTCCATTATTGAGCCTCATTATCCTGCTACCTTTTGCGGGGGGGCTAGTCACTGGAGTAACGCGTGACATTCATCTTGCCAAAATAATTGCTTTAACTTTTGCAATTTTTGAATTGTTTTTAACATTAATTGCATTGCAATTATTCGACTCATCTGTAAGCGGCTTTCAATTGAGTGAGAAATTGTCCTGGATTTCATTACTGAATGTTGAATATTTGCTAGGTATCGATGGAATTTCAATATTGTTCTTACCTGCTTCTGCATTGCTCACCATTATTGCAATGCTTGCTTCTTGGAATTCTGTAAGTAATAGTGCCCGGTTTCATTTCTCATTGTTACTCGCCTTGCAAGGGGCAACTGCTGGCGTTTTTTGTGCGTTGGATATGGTGCTGTTCTTTTTATTCTGGGAGCTGACGTTACCCCCATTCTTCTTTCTAATTGGGCTGTGGGGAATTGGCTCTCAGCGACGTGGGGCAGCCATGAAATACACCTTATTCATGTTGGCTGGAGGTGTATCGTTGCTATTGGCGATTATTATTTTATCAGCAAATCATGCGATTCATATAAATGGTGACATTCCTCAGGATTTGGCATTTAGCTTACCGGTGTTGCTTGAAGTGCCTTTACCAGATGATTTGCAAACACTGGTTTTTTTGTTGCTGTTGTTTGGTTTTGCTGTAAAGGCACCACTCGTACCGTTTCACACTTGGCTTCCCACTGCCGCAATGGAGGGGCCAACCCATATTGCCGCCCTTCTGACAGGGTTGAAACTGGGTGTTTATGGGATTTTACGTTTTACTATGCCATTAGCCCCTGTCGCAGCTGTTGAATTTAGTTGGATATTAAGTGTTTTTGGCGCTGCCACTCTTATTTATGGTGGATTAATTGCATTGCAACAGACAAATTTACGTCGCTTACTCGCGTATGCGAGCGTAAGTCATGTCGGTATGGTTATGGTGGCCATTGCTTCACTCAATATGCAAGGCATCCAGGGGGCTATTTTTCAATTGCTTAATTTCTCGCTTATCGCAAGTTCTCTCATGTTAATTGCTGGATTTATTCACCATCGACTCGGCAGTACAGAAGCCATTCATTTGGGAGGACTGGCGAGTATAACGCCGCGTCTTGCTTTCTTCTATTTTTTATTTGCTCTTGCAAGTTTTGGCGTTCCAGGAACCAGTGGTTTTCCAGCTGAGCTATTAATGATCATTGGAGCATTGACTTCCCATGCGGGTTTGGGTGCAGCGGCCTTGGCTGGCGCAATTCTTGGCGCTGCCTATATGCTATCGTTTACTCGCCGTGCATTCTTTGGCCCCGTTGTTCACGTAGCGGTTAGCAGAACCCATGACTTGCAAACGCGTGAACTTGTTTTGCTATGTATACCAGCCTTTTTAATTCTCGCATTTGGTTTTTTTCCTGATACTATATTGAATATCAATCAAGTAGCCTCAGAGGCATGGTTGTCAAGATTATCTACATATGCACCTTGATTTCTAATTTTATTTTAAGAGTGGAGAGATTAAATGAGTAATTCAAATACGGGTATCGACTACTTGCTTGAGATAAATACGCGCCATGCTCAAGCTTTTATGGATTTGGCATCTGAACGGCGCAGATACCGTGGGGAGCATCCTACTGAAATTGCTGCACTTAAATGTATGGATGGAAGATTGCATTTACCCGTCATGACACAGACTGCGCTAGGAATTATTCAACCTTTTCGTAATCTTGGCGGAAAATTTGATTTAGGCTGGCCTTTTTTTCAGGTAATTATTGATCAATGGGTCCAATATTCTATTAGTCGTGGTAGACACTGTCTGGTATTTGTAACCTACCACTATGCTAGAGGTGATTCTCATCGTGGCTGTAGAGGATTTCATTACGATACAGATGCTGCCAGAGCTGCGGCGATTAAATTGAAAGACCAATTTATACGTGTATATGGTAGAAACGCGGTAGTGCCGATCGTTTGTGGAATTGAGACAGATTTGGATGCACTTATTTTACATGGTGAAGATGATCGTTCTTCGGTTGATTTGGCAAAAATTAAGCAGTCATCTCAGATCGAGCTTGAGGAAATGTTATATTCATTGTATCCGTCTATGCCTGAAAGAATAGTACGCGATATGATCCCATTAGTTCGCGGTAATATTAGACATATTGCGGAAATCCGTTCTTCCAATCGTCCAATAGAGCATGCTGAACATAAGGAATGGGTGTTAGGTGTGGGACGTGGATTTGACTGGTTACATTTGATCAATACAGCATTTATCGTCGGTCCTTTTGATCCCAATCTATCGGTTGCTATTGAAACTGCTGCAAAACTCCTCAAAGGAAATATTGACGAAGGCAGGGTTGATCCAAATGGTATCGTGCTGATGACTTCTGCTGCCTTCAGAGATGAGGGTGGCCCAGAATATCATCTGGCTAAAGAAAAGGCGTTGTTTTTAAGTAAATTTGCGCTTGATATCATTAAAGAAAAAGTCCCAGATTTAGTACCACGTTTACATATCCTTACTGGCTTCACCGATTTGGATACCAGGAAATTTGAAGTAATAGAGCGCATTGATGCAGTACCTACCAAGAAGATAAAAACTGCTTAACTTGTATCTAATACTCATTTATTAGGATTGCTTTTATCTCTGAGTTTTCAATTTCCCCCTCCTTGGGGCTAAGGCTCGTTGAAAAACAGCCGATTAAAGAACGTGGTTATAATACCCCGCAGCTTACTGCGGGGTATTTTATTTTATGGGGTGTAATAGATAACGAGTAAGGTTAGGTCGTGGCTAGCACGATCTAACCTTACTCGTTAGAAAGCTATGTCCTTCTCGGTATATCTTGCATCATCAATAAGCTCATAAATTGTTATGTATCTGAGATAATAAGAAAAAGTATTAATATTTACTTTCTGAATTTAAAAGAAAAAGAGAATATTTGAACTTAATTTATTTGGATGGCTCAAATTGATAACTAAAAAGAATAATTTCAATTAATTTTCTACAATGTGTTTCTTTTTATTGCATTAATTTCTAAATTATTTTGTTGCTAGTATTCGCAGCCATTAAATCAATCTTTATTGATCAGATGGTTATGTCAAACACTGAAAATTTAAAGGAGTGAATATATGAAATTATCAAAAGGATATTTTATTATATTAATAATTCTTCTAATGCTGAGTATTTTCGAATGGATATCTTAATTAATAAAAATAGTTGATAATTTATTAAAATAATCGTCACGCATTCATTAAGCATGCGTGACGATTTTTTTTCAAAACGAATAAATAAGCTAGCAGTTCCATCAACTAGAGACAGAAAATTGGTCAGCAGTAGATCATATAAATGAAGGGCCCCTTTAAAAATTCGTATTTCGTCACAAAACATTGTTGTTCACAAAATAAATTTCCCACATAACATTCATATGCTGCGTCAACATTTTTTGATCACGCCCGGTCTTGTTGAAAACTCATAATTTCTAGAAGCACCCTGAATTCCATCTACTACTTTTTGAATTGAGCGTGACAATATTATTAGTTGATATTTGCTTCTGATGCTAAATGTATTACTCGATATTGCTGTCGTTTGATCTTATATCTCTGTTATCCATATTACAATTGTAGGTTAACCAATCCAACTTTTATGCAGACTTATTGGTTCAATTCCCTTTTTATGGCGTAGGTTGTTTAAAAAAAACATTAATTTTAAAAACTTGATTAATACTCCGTAGTTAGCTACAAGGAGCACATATTTAAGTGCACATCAGAATGAATACCTTTTAGGGTAATTTTTACTTGTCAATTGGGAGTTGGAATAAGCCGCAATCGATATTGAAGGCAGAGGATAGATCATTGTGGGATGAATTAGCGCGCTTAGTGCGTATCTAACTGTCTGTGAAGCTTACTCAATCCGGCTAAATTATTTTGCGAAGCACAATGCGTGGATATGAAGGATACGATTTATCTCTTAAGAAACTGCACGCCTGTTATTTTTATAGCACTGGAATTATACTTCGCCTGGTCACGGATGCGGGAAATAGAAACGTAAAAATCTCTTATAAGTAAAATCTTTCAGTTCCTTTGAAATCCGCCATTAATTGTGATCACGCTGAATATACCTGGGTGGCTGTGCGTGACTGATCTATTGCGGACAGCTTTCTCGTGGTTTCCGACTTGGGTTAAAACGTATCACCTTGATTATTTTAGTTACGCTGATTCACATATCTTTTTAAATATGGAGAATGTTGCATATGACTTCTATGAATTCTAATAAATCACCAAACTTACCTGATAATGAGGAAAGTAGGGATACGGTTACAGCAACTTATCCAGGTTCGGCAGCATTCCAATCGAAATATTTTGTCCGTGATATTCAGGCGGGCATCATTACTGGTGCAATGGCAATTCCCTTATCAGTCGGCATTGCTTTAATGTCTCATTATCCGATTAAAGTTGCGCTGGCAACAGTGGCTTTTGCCTGTCTGATTGGCTGGATCAATGCATGGTTTAAACCAGGCAACTATATTGGTGCCCCGGGTGTTGCGGCTGGTCTTGCGCCGGTATTGGCACTCGGCGTAGATAGTTTTGGTATGGAAAATATGGCGTTTGTTATTTTCCTAACCGCTTTTATGCAAGCATTAATCTGGAAATTTAATTGGCAAAGATATATTCTGATTGCAGTTCCAGCTTACCTTGTGGAAGGATTGCTTGCAGGAGTTGGGCTAAAAATTGCTATAAAATTTTTTGAATTTACTTATGAAATTCCTGCTGATTATGAATCTACCGAGTTATTCTGGAATAGTGCGCGTATACAAGTTTGTTTATTATCATTCACTGGTGCCATTCTATTTTTGTATCTTTTTGCTAAATTCAAAAGCACTAAACCCGCTATTCCCTATTTCGTATTAATTGGACTAAGTATCTTGATGGCACAGCTCATGCCGCTGTCCATGCTTCATGTCGATGATATCAATCTTAAATTGGCTTTGCCGCTACCGCATTTTGACAATACTTTAATCATAGTGTATATCATCGGTTTTGCCGCTATGCTTGCAATAATTGATGTAATAGAGCAAGTGATGAGCAATGCAGCCATCGAAAAAATTGACCCACTAAAACGTAAATGTAATACCAATAACAGTTTATTGGCTATCTGGATAGCTAATATGGGTGCAAGTTTCTTTGGTGGAATGACTAATCTTGATGGTTTGGCAAAAAGTACTACCAATAAGCTTGCTGGCGCTATGACCAAATTCTCTGTATTAATTATTGGTTGTGTCGTTGCATTCTTCGTGGTTTATTCACAATATCTAGAGTACTTGCCTAAGTTTTCACTAGCAGTCATCATGATCTTTACTGGCTGGAAGATGATCGCAGGACTAATATTTGTTGCCTATCATGGCCAGTACGCATTAATTCTCGCTTTACTTTGCGCTTTGCTGGTTTTTCAACTGGGGATTTTTGAAGGATTACTAATTGCGCTAGCAGTACATGGTATTGTTAATTATATTGTTCTAAATCAAGCAGATAAAATACCAAGTAAAACTGTTATCAGAAAGTATCTCGCGAAATTTATGGATGATGGACGCATTAATTAATTAGCAAATAAAACAAAATATGATTCAATATCTTTTATTGTGGAGATGTCCATCAGCCATTGTTAATTGGCTTGCTGTGCACCATGTGAGTTAATGTGGATTCTTCGTGCTGTTGAAGCTCCCACATTTGTGCATAAATACCGTTTCTTGCCAACAACTGTGTGTGATTACCGCGTTCTATGATGTGACCGTTATCCATGACTAAGATTTGATCTGCATCGATAATAGTGGAAAGTCGATGCGCAATCACGAGTGTAGTGCGGTTGATGGCTAATTGTTTCAATTCTTTTTGTATACTTTGCTCTGTTCTGGTATCTAGTGCAGAAGTTGCTTCATCAAAAATCAGAACCTTAGGTTTTTTAAGGATGGCACGCGCAATGGCAATGCGCTGCTTTTCTCCTCCAGAAAGTTTTAAGCCTCTTTCGCCGACTTGTGTTTCATATTTCTCGGGTAGGCTTTCAATAAATTCATGGATATGTGCTGACTTGGCGGCAGCAAGGATTTCATCATGAGTGGCCTCAGGTCGCCCATAGGCTATGTTGTAATAGATGCTGTCATTAAAAAGTACGGTATCTTGTGGCACGATTCCAATGATGGCTCTTAGGCTTTCTTGTGTCACATCACGCAAATCGTGCCCATTGATAAGGATTCTACCGTCAGTCACATCATAAAAACGAAAAAGTAAGCGAGCGAGTGTCGATTTGCCCGATCCACTATGACCGACTACTGCAACGGTATTTCCTGCGGGGATGTTGAAGCTTACATCGAACAATATTTGACGGTTGCTTTCGTAGCTAAAATTGACATGTTCAAAAGTTATCGTTGCGTGATCTACATTGAGCCTGGCAGCATCCGAACGGTCAGTTATTTCTCGATGTTCATGTAGCAGGTTGAACATTTTTTCCATATCGGCCAATGAATGCTTTATCTCGCGATAAACGAAACCAAGGAAATGTAAGGGCAGATATAGTTGTAACAAGAAAGCGTTAACGAGCACCAGATCACCTAATGACATTTCTCCACTAACGACCTTATCAGCTGCCAATAGCATCAATAAGGTGACACCGATGGCAATGATGGCGCTTTGCCCGATATTCAGTGTTGCTAAAGAAGTCTGATTGCGTACGGCGGCTTTTTCCCATTGTTGCAGATGCTCATCATATCGCCGTGTTTCCCATGCTTCGTTACCGAAATATTTAACGGTTTCATAGTTTAACAAGCTGTCTATTGCGCGTGTATTGGCCTTGGAATCCATGTCATTCATCGTGCGTCGAAAGATCATGCGCCACTCAGTGACAACAAGTGTCAGTGCAATATAGGCAAGCAAGGTAATGAAGGTAATGATGAAAAACCAAATATCATAACGGCTGATCAGAATCACCATAACTAACCCGATCTCTAATAAAGTGGGTAGTATGTTGAATAGCATAAAATTCAATAAGAACGATATTCCACGTGAACCACGTTCGATATCACGCGATACTCCGCCTGTTTGACGTGTTAAGTGAAATCGTAGGGATAGCGTGTGCAAATGCCCAAAGACCTGAATCGCCACCCGTCGGATAGCGCGTTGTGTGACTTTTGCAAATACGGCGTCACGAAGTTCACCGAATAAGGTACTGCAGAAGCGTAAAATGCCATATGCGATCAAGAGAGATACTGGCAGCACGACGAGGGCTTTAGGCTGATCCAGCGCATCGATTATTTCTTTTAGAATTAAAGGTACGCTGACATTGGCAAGTTTGGCGAGTAGCAGTAACATTAAGGCGATAATGACTCTGCCTTTGAATTCCCATAAATAAGGCAGAAGGGAGCGAATGGTTTTCCAGTCATTTCGGCGGGCGGGAGGTTTATTCAAGCGTGTGGCGCGCATGGGCTAATAGTTTTTTATAAGTCGCAAGAAAAAATTATAGAAGGAGAAATTGCAAATGGAGATTACCTGTTATCGCGATCCTGAAATCATGCGGGAACCACGTTCTCTTCCCGCCAGTACCTATAACCTGGCATTACAATTGCTTGCTCGCTGCTCAACCGGGCACCTGTTTGTTCCCATCCGGTCGATGCAGTATTTGGCTATCTTGGATAAGAAGGAATTCGTTTTTATCGATGGTGAACGCAGATGCTGGGTTGATATTGCCTGGCAAAATTTTCAATCACAAGCACGTACCCAATTAAGTGATCCGGTAGTCTATGAGGTAGTTTATTATAGAGAGAATCAAGCGGATATGATGCTACGACTTCAGAAGGAATTCCCTAAGGCACTAAAATTACTGGCAGATAAACAAGTGCCCAAGGCGCCTGCCCAGGTAATCAAATTTCCTGCAGTCAATGGCCGATGAGACGTTATAAAACCCAAACATGGGTAGAGCACCAATAAAAAATAATTTTTATACTCATCGCGTCTCAAAATTCGGTTTTTATCATCCATCATTCAACCTTCTCCCAGCGGGAGAAGGTATCGATGCCGAATTTTGAGGTGCGAAGCGTAAATTAGTGCTCAATCATCTTCATCTAACTCTGCACTCCACCCTTTACTTTTTGCAGTATCGATCACTTGTGCGTAAAACCGTGTATGTCGCCGTTGTAAATCAGCTGGTAAACGGCTAGGTAGATGTGCAAAGGGTTCCCAGGCTGCATAGACTTTCTCATACAAATTTTGCATTTGAGAATGGCTCCAACCAGCACACGTTTCTGATTCAGGTAGAATACCGAAGATCCAGGCATCGATGACAATACGTCCAAGATGCGTCAGCCCACCATCGTTATCTTCATGAATTCCTACGTAAGTTTGTTCTTTCATCGTATTTATAAAAAAACGTGACCCTCAGTTAATAAAGAATCAGCGGGTTAAGCCTGCGTAAAGCATGGGTAATTTTTCAGGCAATCTTTCTACATGATCAACCACCATATAGTTGCGCGCACCGAAAATACGTGAAACATATTGATCTGCACGTGGATCCAGACTCATACAATAGGTAACAATGCCCGATCGTCCAGCTTCTTCTACTGCTTTTTTCGTATCATAGCGTAGATATTGTGGATCGCGCACATCAATATCGGCAGGTTCTCCATCGGTGATAATCAAAAGTAGTTTTTTGCTGGATCGCTGTAATTTCAGGTAGTGGCTGGCATGGCGAATGGCAGCGCCCATGCGGGTCGATAATTGCCCGGTCATGCCCGCTAGCTTGGCCTTAGGAGCCTCATTGTACGGCTGATTAAAATCCTTGTAGCGATAATATTCCACATCATGTCGCCCATCAGAACAAAATCCATGAATCGCAAAAGGGTCGCCGATTTTGTTAATGGCATCGGCGAGCAATACTGTCGCTTGACGTGTCAAGTCCAATACCGAGAATTCCTGCCCGGAAACCGGATCATTTGTGGATTCGGACATGTCAAGCAACACGAGGACTGATATATCTCGAATCTTGCGAACAGAGCGCATCATGAAGCGGGGATCGGGCTGCAATCCCATGCGAATGTCAATGGTGGAATGAATTGCAGCATTGATGTCGATCTCATCGCCATCCTCGAGCTTGCGGATACGCTGTACCCCTTGGGGCTGCATCGCATCGAGCAAGAATTTCATCCGGGAAATTTCACGTTTATATTGTGCCGCAATGTTATCAATTAATTGAATATCACCCGATTTAGCGCGTTTTTCCTGAACCGTTACCCAGCTTGGACGTTCGAGCTGAATTTGGTAATCCCATTCAGAGTAATGATAGGGAGGTGAAACGGGTTCTTTGCCTTCAAGCTCATTGTAGGAAACACCGTTATCTTCATAAGGAAAGAATTCAGTGCTCATTACCCAGATTTCTTGCGCATCATCACCGGCGGTTTCGACTTCAACCTCATTAGCCAATTCCATGACGTTCACGTACTTGCGTATTTGCTTGGGCTCATCGTAGCCTGCAGTAAGCGAGCGTTCAAAGTCAAATTCTGCAAATTCCCAGAAATAACGATTATCATCCAGATAGGGCGCTGTCAGGATATCTGTGCGAGGATTGAATGCGATTTTCTTATCCATGATCTTATGAGCAAGCTCGACACCGATCTCCCATGAAACTTGGTTGCTTTCCAAGCGATCGAGTGCTTGCGTAAATAACGACCGGCCTCTAATAATCCAATCATCTTCATCTTCATAGGCGGGATCAAGCAATGCGCGCGCCAAGCGATTAAGATAATCGCCAATCGTGGTGTTCATCGCGGGAGTTGCATCATGCAGAATAGACCAAATATGGCGTAAACCTGGGAAACGCCGAATCGAAAGTGCCTCTACTCTTGCATCCTCAATAACCGAAATAACGGCCATCTGTAACGGATTCAGCGCTTCTGCGGAAATAGGGAATTTCGTTTCGACTAGATGTGCAGCCGCATGTGCAGCCGCTGCGCGATAAACTTCACTGGCAGCGATGTCATCATGCGCATCATAGGCATCGGGTAAATGGATAATATATCCTTCGATATAGGGCCGGTAGCCTTGGCGTGTTTCAAAGTCTCCCGAAGTAGGGCGCATAAAAAAATCCCTTGCCCATAATGCACGTAAATAAATATTAATACGCCGCTGGATATCGACGAATAGCGTGCCTTTCCTTTCTTTTTGGAGAACCGCCAGTGATTCCTTCGAATTTAATCCAAAATATTTGATCTGCTCTTCATAGTTCGTGCGATGGGCATGCGCACCCCATAACGCCCAGCGGCGTAAGCCACCCAGTGTTAGCTGGCCCAGTAAAACGTCGAGTTTATCCAGCATCGGCCGAATACCGCGTGGTGCCTGGGCAACGAGGGTATTGAGAAACTGAAGATAATTACGGAATAAATCCGCATCACCGAGTCTCTTGGCAGCCGTCGCCGCAGTGGCAAGAATGAGCTCAATAACTGCCCCGGAAGTTTTAGAAGCAAGCACTAACGCTGTGGTAGCGAGGTCACTAACGACATCTTCACCGACTTCCTTGGCAACAAGGGGGATTTCGTCGATCCAAGTATCCACCAATGCACGACCACGTCCAAGTCCTTGCAGAGCGGACGCACCTTTCAGGTAATTATCCAAACCACGAGGCGAAAACACGCGAATAGCGTCATGCCAGGTGTTTTCAAGCAATGACTTGGATTCAGGTGATAACGATTCCAATAATTCTGTGTAGTCAGCTAGGTTAACGCTCATACCGTACCTTTATCTGAATGGGTCTAAAGAAAAATTCTGCCTAGAAAAAAGTAGCCACAGCCGCATCAAGGGCGTCACGCATATCGGGATCATCTGTAATGGGGCGAACCAGTGCAACTCGACATGCAGCGTGGGCATCAACACCTTTGGCAATTAGATTGCCAGCATAGATCAACATCCGCGTAGAGATGCCTTCATCCAATCCATGACCTTTTAAGTTCCGTGCGCGTTCTGCGATCGAAACCAGCTTATCGGCAGTTGTTTTCTCAATACCCGTTTCATGAGACACAATCTCGGTTTCAGTATCATGATCAGGATAATTGAAATCCAATGCACCAAAACGTTGCTTCGTCGATTGTTTCAAATCTTTCATCAAACTCTGATAGCCAGGATTGTAGGAAATCACCAGCTGAAAATCGGCATGGGCTTGGATCAGTTCACCTTTCTTCTCCAGAGGCAATATTCGACGATTGTCAGTCAAGGGATGAATGACGACTGTAGTATCTTGTCGTGCTTCGACAACTTCGTCCAAATAACAAATCGCGCCATAGCGGGCGGCGGTTGTCAATGGCCCATCTTGCCAACGCGTGCCTTGCGCATCCAGCAGGAATCTGCCTACTAAATCGGAAGCGGTCATATCTTCATTACAGGCAACTGTAATAAGCGGCTTTTTGAGTTTCCAAGCCATAAATTCGACAAAACGAGTTTTACCACAACCCGTTGGTCCTTTCAGCATCATAGGTATGCGAGCCGAATAGGCTGCCTCATACAGCGCAACTTCATCAGCTACAGGGTGATAATAAGGTTGATTTTTGATCAAATATTGCTTAATAGCGTCGCTCATTTTGTTCTCCAGCATTAACTCGTAAGGCGTAGATGATATTTTTAATAATTCCACATAAAACAAAAAACCCCGTTACTTTGCAGCAACGGGGGCAGGTGGAAGCAAATGTCCCGTGCTGCGTAATTAAACAGTCTTGCCGCGATAAATGACCATCGCTGTACCTTGACTTTGTGCGAAATTATCATAGCCAACCAGGCGAACATGGTTATTGGGGTTGGCTTTATGGCATGCTTCGGCTTCCTTAAGGATGCGCTCCACATCGGTTTCACCGAACATAGGCAGTTTCCACATATACCAGTAGTTGCTCATGAGATACTCTGGCTCAGTATGTTCTACTGCAGGATTCCACCCTTTGCTCACGATATATTCGACTTGTTTCCTGATTTGTTCCTTACTCATCGAGGGCAAGTAAGAGAATGTTTCAAATTTCCGGCTAGCTGGATCACTTAGACGGCTTTTGTAGTCAATCATTTCAGACATTGATAACTCCTAAATCGGTGAATGTTTCTCTGAATCTTTTTGATTCAGAGAAGTAAGTTGGTTATTTATGCGCTACGTCCAATTTGTCCACAGTATCAAACTCAAACTTGATTTCTTTCCATGTTTCCATAGCAATCTTGAGTTCCGGGCTGTGTTTGGCTGCCTTGGTGAGTATAGCTTTACCTTCTTTCTCTATTTGCACACCTTGGTTGCGCGCTTCTACGCAAGCTTCCAGTGCAACACGGTTAGCTGCAGCGCCGGCTGCATTACCCCATGGATGACCGAGCGTGCCGCCACCAAATTGTAAACAAGCATCATCACCAAAGATGGCAACGAGCGCAGGCATGTGCCAGACATGAATTCCACCGGATGCAACCGGGAATACGCCAGGCATTGAACCCCAATCTTGATCGAAGAAAATCCCACGGTTGCGATCTTCCTTGATAAAGCTTTCGCGCATTAGATCAATCCAACCCAAAGTTGCTTCACGATCACCTTCCAGCTTACCTACTACA
The DNA here is from genome assembly GCA_964401225.1 of uncultured Nitrosomonas sp. Classification (GTDB taxonomy): domain Bacteria; phylum Pseudomonadota; class Gammaproteobacteria; order Burkholderiales; family Nitrosomonadaceae; genus Nitrosomonas. The sequence continues at coordinate 2,031 of CAYNXU010000001.1, read as the reverse complement.
GTACCAGAATGGAGATGATCACCACCGGATAAGCGCAGAATTTTGGCTAACACGCGGAAATGGATACCATGATGCGGGTTGCGATCAAGTACCGCGTGCATGGCACGGTGGATATGCAACAGAATACCGTTGTCACGGCACCAGTTCGCCAGACCTGTGTTCGCACAGAAACCACCAGTAATATAGTCATGCATGATGATCGGTGCGCCGATTTCCTTGGCGTATTCGGCACGTTTGTACATTTCTTCCGGGGTGGGTGCGGTGACGTTCAGATAGTGCCCTTTACGTTCACCGGTTTCGCGTTCTGCTTTGTGAATGGCTTCCATCACAAAATCAAAACGTTGGCGCCAGCGCATGAAAGGTTGGCTGTTGACGTTTTCGTCATCTTTAGTAAGGTCTAAACCACCACGCAGGCATTCGTAGACCGCACGACCATAATTCTTAGCAGAAAGGCCCAACTTAGGTTTGATAGTGCAACCCAGCAACGCACGCCCATATTTATTGAGCATGTCGCGTTCAACTTGAATACCGTGGGGAGGTCCACCACATGTTTTGACGTAGGCAATAGGAAAACGTACATCTTCCAGGCGCAGACCGCGAATAGCCTTAAAGCCAAATACATTACCCACCAATGAGGTAAATACGTTGACTACAGAACCCTCTTCGAACAGATCTATCGGGTAAGCAATAAATGCATAAAAACAGGTATCATCACCAGGTACATCTTCAATGTGGTAAGCGCGGCCTTTGTAGTAATCCAGGTCAGTCAGCAGGTCAGTCCATACCGTCGTCCAGGTTCCTGTGGAGGATTCAG
>CAYNXU010000001.1:0-1117 GCA_964401225.1 uncultured Nitrosomonas sp. | reverse complement strand
AGGTCAGTCAGCAGGTCAGTCCATACCGTCGTCCAGGTTCCTGTGGAGGATTCAGCAGCAACTGCCGCAGCAGCTTCTTCACGGTCAACACCAGGTTGAGGGGTGATTTTGAAACAGGCCAGGATGTCAGTATCCAGAGGGGTATATTCTGGCATCCAGTAGGTTTGCCGGTATTCTTTAACACCGGCATTGTATGTTTTAACAGCCATCTTGCAATCTCCTGTTATTGCGAGCCCTGCCTAAGATTTCTCCACTCGAGAGAAAGAACAGGACAAAACGTTATTAAAAAGGACTTATTTGTTACTCAGATGACACTATATACAGGGTATATCATAAGAACAAATTAATAATTCTGATGGTTATGATAAGCTTTTACTTATACATCGAATATTATCTTATCTCTAACCATCTCAATTTAGTCTATGTTGCATATTACCCTGCGTCAATTGAAAGTGTTTGAATCGGTAGCACGTCATCTAAGTTTTTCCCGCGCAGCCGAGGAATTGTTTTTGACACAGCCGGCTGTGTCAATTCAGATCAAGCAACTGGAAGATGCTGTAGCTCTCCCGTTATTCGAGCAAATGGGCAAGCGGATTTATCTGACCGAAGCTGGGCAGGAGCTCTATCAATACAGCCGCGCGATTGCACAACAATTGGCTGATATGGAGCTTGCTCTCGATGAATTGAAGGGATTGGAGCGCGGGAAGCTGAATATTTCAGTGGTCAGTACAGCTAACTATTTCGCTCCTCATTTACTGGCTAAATTTTGTCAGCGTTATCAGGGCGTGACTGTAAGCTTGAACGTTTCCAACCGTGAGATAGTGCTCAAGCAATTAGCGGATAATTTGACCGATTTAGCCATTATGGGGCAGCCACCGGATGGATTGGATATTGTTTCTGAATCATTCATGGAAAATCCATTGGTCATCATTGCGCCGCCTAGCCATCCATTGTGTGGCATACAGCAAATCCCTGTAAAACGGCTTGAACAAGAGATTTTTCTGGTACGCGAGCCTGGGTCTGGGACGCGTAGCGCAATGGAGCGTTTTTTTGCCGAGCAGCAGATCAAAATTAATAGAGGGATGGAAGCGGATACCACCGAAGCGATCAAGCAAGC